>NZ_JBYSZI010000003.1:0-173528 GCF_058787075.1 Cupriavidus sp. FW305-46 | reverse complement strand
CTTCTCGCTGTGGTCGGCGGTGGGGTTGTCGATCGCCGCGGCCATCGGCTTCGGGCGCTTCCGCCAATTGCTGGACGGCGCGCGCGCGATGGACCTGCATTTCGCCAGCGCACCGCCCGAGCGCAACCTGCCGATGATCCTGGGCCTGCTCGATGTCTGGTACCGCAGCTTCCTCGGTGCCGGCAGCCGCTGCGTGGCGCCCTACTGCGAGCCGCTGGAACTGCTGCCGGCCTTCCTTCAGCAACTGGAAATGGAGAGCAACGGCAAGTCCGTGCGGCTTGATGGCGGCGCGCTCGATGCGGGCTCGGCCGCGGTGGTGTGGGGCACCACCGGCACCAACGGCCAGCACGCCTACTTCCAGATGATGCACCAGGGCTCGCAGCTGGTTCCAGTAGACTTCATCGCCACGCTGGAACCCGTGAGCGACTTGCCCGGCCACCATACCAAGCTGCTGGCCAACTGCTTTGCGCAGGGCGAAGCGCTGCTGCGCGGGCGCACCGCCGACGAAGTGCGCGCCGAAGGCGTGCGCGACGAAGCGCTGGTGCCGCACCTGGTATTCGAGGGCAACCGGCCCAGCAATACGCTGCTGCTGCAGCGGCTGGACCCGTACCACCTGGGTGCGCTGCTGGCGCTGTCGGAACACCGCACCTTCGTGCAGGGTGCGCTGTGGCAGATCAATTCGTTTGACCAGTGGGGCGTGGAACTCGGCAAGAAGCTGGCCGCGCCGATCCAGCGCGAACTGGAAGGCACGGCCGGCGCCGCCGCGCATGATGCCTCGACCGCCGCACTGATCCGCCGCGCCCAGGCAGTGCGGGCAACGGCCGCAAGCTAACGCGCGGCAGACAACACAGGAGACTCCGATGTCCACGCCCCTTCCCCGCTATGTCGTGTTCGGCGAAGCCCTGACCGACATGGTCCGACAGGCCGACGGCAGCTGGCTGGGCCTGCCCGGCGGCTCTTGCTGGAACGTGGCGCGCGTGGGCGCCCGGCTGGGCATTGCGACCGCCTTTGCCGGCGCCGTCAGCCAGGACCTGTTCGGCGATGACCTGGCGCAGGCCAGCGCTGACGCCGGCTTGGACAGCCGCTTCCTGCAGCGGGTGGCGCGCTCGCCGTTCCTGGCCTTTGTCGCGTCACGCCATCCGCCGCAGTATTTCTTTGTCGGGGACGACAGCGCGGACCTGCATTTCGATCCGGTCCGCTTGCCAGAGGGCTGGCGCCACGTGGCAGAGGTGATCCACTTCGGCTCCATCAGCCTGGTGCGCCAGCCGCTGGCGGCACGGCTGTGTGAAGAAGCCACGCTGGCCGCAACCGCGGGCAAGCGCATTGCCTTCGACCCCAACTTCCGGGACCTGATGCGCGCGCCGGGCTACGCCAACGTCCTCGCACACATGCTGCGGCTGGCCAGCTACGTCAAGATCTCGGACGAAGACCTGGCCGGGCTCTTTCCCGCGCTCGACACCAACGCAGCACTGGCGCAGGTACGCGCCATGGCGCCCGATGCAACCGTCATGCTGACGCGCGGCGCGCATGGCATGACGTTGCTCAAGGGCAGTGTTGTCGTCGAGCAGCCCGCGCTCGCAGTTGATGTGGCCGACACCGTCGGCTGTGGCGATGCGGCGATGGGCGGCTGGATGGCCGGCGTGCTGTCCGGCGCGGCGCGCGACCTTGCCGCACAGGCGCGGCTGGCTGCCGCGGCGGCGGCCATTGCCGCGACCCGGGCCGGCGCGTATCCGCCACGGCGCGAGGAAGTGGAAGAACTGCTGGCTGTTTGAAGGGCCAAGGAAAGCCGTTTGGGAAAGCTCTGAATATGCACCAGATTTCGAGAAAGTAACCTCCTCGCTACATTGTCGGTGGCAAAGTGCTGTGCTAGCCAGACGAGCCTTGGCCACAGGCAACGTTATTCTGCCGCCCTATGGGCATACGAAACTATGCAAAGCGGTCGGGCTCGCCATACTTATCACACTGTGATAGCATCGCTATGCGCGACCGTAGCCTCGACACACTGTTGGACCTGGATGGACTCCGCTTCGTCATAGATGACGAGAGCTTGCATTGGGTGAAAATCGTGGTGCGCACCTGCCCTGTCTCGCAGGAACGCCCTCACGGACTGAGGTATTCGCTGACACTGCATGACAGGATTGGCTGCCGTTTGCTTGGCTTTGACAATGTGCACGGCATCAATGAGGGATCCGGGCCAGGAGTGCGGACGCGCATTGAATACGACCACCAGCACATGGCGGCGGGCATTCGATTCTACGACTACCAGGATGCTTCCACGTTGCTGGAAGATTTCTGGACAGAGGTCGACAAGATCCTGCAGCAAAAGGAGTGAATGATGAGCGGCAACCTCAAGATTGGCATCGCCTCACTGGAAGACTTCAAGGCCCGCACCATGGCCATCGCCCGCGGCAAACTCAAGCCCGGAAAGGATGAGCCCAAGGTCTGGTTTCAATCGCTGGACGTGCTGGCAAAGGTCCTGTCCCCAGCCAATCGCCAATTGCTTGCGCTGATCGCGGAAACGAATCCCGAATCGCTCGAAGAGCTCTCGCAGAAAACCGGACGCGCCGTGTCGAACCTGTCGCGGACACTCCACACGATGGAGGGCTACGGCCTGATTCACTTCGAACAAGGGCCGCGCCGCAGGCTTGCTCCGCGCGTTGACTACAGCGGCGTAGAGCTTGAGCTTGCTTTCCACTAACGTCCGCTGACATGGCCGGCACGCTTGCCGCTACGGCAGGAACGCCGGCGACAGCAGCCGCAGCCCGATCGTAAAGAAGCGCGCGCCGGTACCGCCACCGAACACGTTGCCGTAGGTGGTATCGACCTGCACGCGGTCCTGCACCACCCAGAAACGGAATCCCGCCTGGAACGACGGCTTGCCGCGGTTCTCGCCGAAGGTCTCGGCGATCAGGAACACGCGCGGATGCAGTTCCGTCTCCGTGCCTGCGCCCCATGTCATGCGCGTCTGGTTGTTCTCGGTGTCGCGGTTGGCGCCCACGTTCAGGTGCGCGACGAAGCGGTCGTCGGCAAATGAGACCGACACCGGCAGGTTGAGATACAGGTTGCCGAACAGCTTGCGTTGCTCGGCATTGGGATGATGGATAAGGCCGCCGGACAGCGCAATGCCGTAACCGTTGGTTTCCAGCGGCTTCAGCAGCGTCTTGGCCTGGAATTGCACATTGGTGGCATCCAGCCCGCCATCGATCCGCTGCAGCGACCCGCCCAGCGTCAGCTCCAGATTGCCGGTGGGGTTGCAACCCGGCAGCGCCCACAGTTCATTGCCGCCGGACTGGAACTGCATCCACGATTCCAGCTGGCAGGACTTGGGATCGACAATGCGGGCATCGTCAGTGATCAGCGGCCGGGCCGCAAGCGCCGGCCGGCAGGCCGCGGCCACGATGGCCACAGCGGCCAGACGCACGAAGAACTGGTGCCACACCATGGCAACCCTCCTGGCAAATACCGCCACATGGCCGCCAACCATACGCGCAGGCCATGACAAGACATTGAAGGACAGGAAGGGAAGAACGGCACCGGCGGGCACAGGCTTGCACCTGGCCACGGGGGACGCTGCAGGGCGCGATGCCATCACTGCAGCGAAAGACTGCAGTGGCTCAGCGCACCCCGACGGCCTGAGAAACTTCCCTTCCGCGAGAATGACTGGGACAACTGTCCACGGATAACTCCGCTGATAAGAACGGGGCGCAGTGTAACGGCAGGCCGGCATCACGGTCAACCCGAGCCATGCGCCACGCGCATGCATTCATGCGGAGATATCGCTACCGTCTGCGCCCCGCCTTCTCCTAACATCGGCTGCACCATCTGCCAGGCCGGCTGAGACGACACCGGCTCTTGCCCCCGGCAGCTGCCACAGAGGAGGAAGCACCCATGCAAAACAGCGCTGCGCCAACGAGCGCACCCTACACACCGGCAGGCCCAGCGGCGCCCGCCATCCAGCCCAGCCAGCGCCGCCGCGCCATCATCGCCACGGTGATCGGCAATGGCCTGGAATGGTTCGATTTCACCGTCTACAGCTTCTTCGCGGTCATCATCGCGAAGCTGTTCTTCCCCACCGGCGACGACCTCAGCTCGCTGCTGCTGGCCGTGGCCACCTTCGGCGTGGGCTTCTTCATGCGCCCGGTGGGCGGCATCGTGCTGGGCATCTACGCCGACCGCGTGGGCCGCAAGGCGGCACTGTCGCTGACCATCCTGCTGATGGCGCTCGGCACCACGCTGATCGGCATTGCGCCCACATACGACCAGATCGGCATCTTCGCCCCGCTGCTGATCGTGGTGGCGCGCCTGATGCAGGGCTTCTCCGCCGGCGGCGAGATGGGCGGCGCCACCGCCTTCCTGACCGAGTATGCCCCGGCGCGCCAGCGTGCCTACTACTCCAGCTGGATCCAGGCCAGCATCGGCGTGGCCGTGCTGCTGGGCGCGGCGGTGGGCACCTACGTCACCAGTTCGCTGAGCACCGAGGCGCTCAACAGCTGGGGCTGGCGCCTGCCGTTCCTGCTGGGCATCGTGATCGGCCCGGTGGGCTACTACATCCGCCACCACCTCGATGAAACCCCGACCTTCCGCGACAACGCCGAGCGCGCCGATTCACCGCTCAAGGAAATCGTGCAGGCCTACCCGCGCGAAACCCTGGCCAGCTTCTCGATGGTAATCCTGTGGACGGTGTGCACCTACGTGCTGCTGTTCTACATGCCGACCTACGCCGTCAAGGTGCTGAAGGTGCCGCAGGCCGATGGCTTTATCGCCGGCATGGCGGGCGGCAGCGCCATCATGGTGTTCGCGCCGCTGGTGGGCCTGCTGGCAGACCGCATCGGCCGGCGCGTGCTGCTGAGCGGCTCGGCGCTGCTGATCCTGGTGCTGGCCTGGCCGATGTTCGCGTATATCAACCATGCGCCCGGCCTGGCTTCGCTGCTGGTGTTCCAGCTGGTGTTCGGCGTGCTGATCGCCACCTATACCGGCCCGATCCTGGCGGCCTTCTCCGAACTGTTCCCGGCGCGCGTGCTGTCGACCGGCCTGTCGGTGGCCTACAACTTCGCGGTGACGATCTTCGGCGGCTTTGCCTCGTTCATCATCACCTGGCTGATCGCCACCACCGGCAGCAGCATGGCCCCGGCCATCTACGTGATGATCGCCGCCGCCATCAGCCTGGCCGGCACCCGCTTCGTGCGCGAACCTTCCTACCTGCAACAACGCTGATATGTCCCAGAGTCCCCAGATCCTTTTCCACGGCGGCGATGTGCTCGAACCCGGCACGGGCGAGCTGCTGCGCGGCCACGACGTGCTGGTTGAAGGCGAGCGCATTGCCGCGGTCGGCCCGGCCATCGATGCCCCCAACGCACAGCACATCGACGCGCGCGGCAAGACCGTGATGCCCGGCCTGATCGACTGCCACGTGCATGTGCTGGCCTCGCTGGCCAACCTCGGCCTGAACGCGGTGCAGCCCAACGTGCTGGTAGCGATCCGCGCGCTGCCGATCATGCGGCGCATGCTGGAGCGCGGCTTCACCACCGTGCGCGATGCCGGCGGCGCCGACTGGGGCCTGTCGCAGGCCGTTGCCACCGGGCTGGTGCCGGGACCGCGCATCTTTGCGTCGGGCAAGGCGCTGTCGCAGACCGGCGGCCATGGTGATTTCCGCCCGCGCTCTGACGTGCTGGAACCCTGTTCGTGCGCGTTCCGCGCCGGCGCCATCGCGCGCGTGGTGGACGGCGTCGACGCGGTGCGGCTGGCCGTGCGCGAAGAAATCCAGAAGGGCGCCAGCCAGATCAAGATCATGGCCTCGGGCGGCGTGGCCTCGCCCACCGACCCGATCGGCAACACCCAGTACAGCGAAGACGAGATCCGCGCAATCGTGGCCGAAGCCGAAGCCGCACAGACTTATGTGATGGCCCACGCCTACACCGGCCGCGCCATCACGCGCGCGGTGCGCTGCGGCGTGCGCACCATCGAGCACGGCAACCTGGTCGACCGCGCCGCCGCCGACGAGATGCGCAGACACGGCGCCTTCGTGGTGCCGACGCTGGTCACCTACGACGCGCTCGCGCGCGACGGCGCCCGCCTGGGCCTGCCGGCCGACTCCGTGGCCAAGATCGAGACCGTGCGCCAGGCCGGCCGCGACTCGCTGCGCATCTATGCCGATGCCGGCGTGCCGATGGGCTATGGCTCGGACCTGCTGGGCGAGATGCACGACCACCAGTCCGAAGAGTTCCGCATCCGCGCCGAGCTGCTCGGCAACCTGGAAGCGATCCGCTCGGCCACCTCGATCGCCGCCGCCATCCTGCAGCGCGAAGGCGAGCTTGGCACCGTGCGCGCCGGCGCGCTGGCCGACCTGCTGCTGGTCGACGGCAACCCGCTGGCCGATATCGGCCTGATCGCCGGCCAGGGCGAGCGCCTGAGCGTGGTGATGCAGGCCGGCCGCATCCACCGCCGCGCCGGCTGATCCGGGCGGCGCGCCCCACCCGCTGGCCCGCGCCCGCGGTCTATCATGGGGGCTTCTCTGACCGGAAGCCCCCATGCGCATTTCCCCGCTCCCGCCCCTGCCCAACCTGGTCGCGTTTGAAGCCGCGATGCGCCACGGCAGCTTCACCCGCGCCGCGGCCGAACTGCACCTGACCCAAAGCGCGATCAGCCGCCAGGTGGCCCAGCTGGAAGACTTTCTCGGGCGCAAGCTCTTTATCCGCGAACCGCGCGCGCTGCGCCTGACCGTCAGCGGCCAGCGCTATGCCGAGGTGGTGCAGCGCCTGCTGGTGGGCTGCGCCGAAGCGACCGAAGACGTGATGAAGGTGCGCAGCCATACCGCCCTGACGGTGGCGTGCTCCAGCGGCGTGGCGGTGCTGTGGCTGACGCCGCGGCTGGCCTCGTTTCGCGAGGCGCACCCCGAAATCCAGCTGCGCCTGACCGTCAACGACAGCCTGGCGTCACTGTCGCCGGCGGAGTTCGATATCGCCATGTACTACCTGCGCGAGGGCCCGCCGCCCGGACTGGCGGCGCGACGGCTGTATGGCGAGGAAGTGTTCCCGGTGTGCGCGCCGGGCTATCTGAACGGCCGCACGCTGGCCCCGGCCGCGCTGGCCAATGAAACGCTGCTGATGCTCGACGACGGCCAGCGCCAGTGGATGTCCTGGCAGACCTGGCTGGCCAACCAGGGCCTGCCCGATGCCACGCTGCGCAACGTGCTGACCTCCAACCAGTACCCGATCCTGCTGCAGCTGGCCATGGAAGGTCAGGGCATCGTGCTGGGCTGGCGCCATATGATCGACGCGTGCCTGCGCGAAGGCCTGCTGGTGCGCGCCAGCGAGGCCAGCGCCAGCCTGGGCGGCGGCTACTACGCGGTGTGGCCGCGCGACCGGATGGAACCGGCCGCGGCGCGCGCGTTCCGCAGCTGGCTGGTGCGGCAGGCGACGCCTGCACCAGCCTGATTGCTCAGGAACCCGCCTTGTAGTTCGTATCCTTGACGATCTTCGCCCACCTTGCCGCATCCTCGGCAATGGTCGCGGCGAACTGCTCCGGCGTGCCGCCCACCACCTCATAGTCGATCGCTGCCAGGCGCTGCTTGATCTCGGGCTGCGCCAGGATGCGGTTCACCTCCTGGTTCAGCCGCGTGACGATTTCCTTGGGCGTGCCAGCCGGTGCCAGCAGCCCCGCCCAGGAATTGAAGGCCATGCCGTCATAGCCGGCCTCATGCATGGTCGGCACGTCCGGCAGCGCGGGCGAGCGCTTGGACGCGAACACCGCCAGCGGGCGCAGCTTGCCGGCCTTGATCATCGCCATGCCGTTGAACGGGTCGATGGTCATGTCGACCTCGCCCGCCACCACCGCCTGCATCTGCGGCCCGGTGCCGCGGTAAGACACGCTGACGACGTCCGGCGTGCCCGCCGCGGACTTGAAGGTGGCACCGATCAGCTCAATCATGCTGCTGCCGGCCGACAGGCTTAGCGGCTTGGTCTTGGACTTGGCCAGCGCTACGAACTCCTGCACGGTCTTGGCCGGCACCGACGGATGGACCACCATCACGAAGCCGATATTGCTGATCTGCGAGATCGGCGCAAAGCTCTTCAGCGGCTCATAGCCCGCCTTGTACAGCACCGGGCTGAGGGTCTGCGCGCCGGCGCTGTTCAGCAGCAGCGTGTAGCCGTCCGGCGCCGCGCGCGCCACGATGTCCGTGCCGATGATGCCGTTGGCGCCGGGGCGGTTTTCCACCACCACCGACTGCTTGAGCGCTTCGCCCAGCTTCTGCGAAATCAGCCGCGCCACCACATCGGTGGCCCCGCCTGGCGCAAACGGCACCACCATGCGGATGGGCTTGCTGGGATAGGTGTCACTCCAGGCCAGCGCGGGCATCGCGCCCAGCATGGCGGCGCACAGCATCAGGCGGCGGCGCGAGTTCGGTTTCATCGGGTTGTCTCCTGGACGGCGGTTGTCGGAAGCCGGCACCGGCATGGCCAGCCATGGCTGGCACCTGCCTTTATTCATATTTGTGAATTGGATTTTACGCACATAAATTATCCCGTCAACCGAGGGTATGTGCGGACAGGCGAGTGCTGCCATGCGTTTACATGCTGCTCGGCCTGTCGCCTGAGGCTGGCGGCGTCTACACGCTATGCACTAGGGCGAGCCGCGGGGGGCGCCAGCGTTGGTGCATACGCCCGGCGCGATCGCCGCGGCGGCACTTATGCGGAAAGTCAGAGTCTTCTGCCGTTCAGGGAAGTCGGCCGGCGCCATTCCCTGTCAGGAATTGTTTCCACATTCACCTCTCGAACTGTGGGAGTTGGTGAACTGATATGGCATCGGACGGCAACAGCAACTTGCCTGCCGCCTCCCCGTGCGCGACTCAGCTATTGCAATCACATGCTGTTCCCAAAGCTTGTGACACCCCGCACGCTCATACCAGCTACCAACGAATCCGCATGCCAAGATTCCCCGTCCATGCCTGGCGGTAGTCGCCCGACACATCGGTCAGGTAATCCACCTCGGCATACAGGCTGACGCGCTCCTGCACGCGGGCCGCCACGCCCAGGCCGAACTGCAGCGAGGTCGAGCCGAAGCGCGTGGGCACGGCAGCCGCACCGTTGTACACGGTCTCGTCAGTACCGGAGAACTCGCGCCACAGATTGACGCGCAGGTAGGGCTCCACCAGGCGGCCGCCGGAGTCGAAGGTGCGCTTCAGCCGCAGACCAAGCCGGCCCACGTAGGCGTTCGATTCATTGAAACTGACTTGCGCCGCGCCGTCGTTGAAGCCATTCATCGACACGAACTGGGCAATGAGCTGCGCCTGCGGCTCCAGCGTCAGCCCGCTGCCGAGCGCCAGCGGATAGCCGCCTTCCAGCGACAGCGTGGTAGCGGTGCCGCGGGTGCTGCTGTCCATGCCGTCGCGCGACTTCATGTCGGCGGACAGCCAGGTGACCATGGCCACGGCGTCGGTGTACCAGTTGGTGGGGCCCACGTGGGTCCAGTAAGCGCCCAGGCTGTAGCCGTCGATATCCAGCGAGCCGCTGAGCAGGCCGGACTGCGCCAGCGTAAAGCCGCGCACATCGCCCTTGGCCCGCGCATAGCTGGCGAGCACGCCGACGCGGTCCTGGTGCTGGCTGTCGCGCTGCCAGGTGTAGAGATCCTGCCCCAGTTGGAAGCCCGCGATGTGGCCGTCGAACTGCGGCGCGGCGTCACCGCTGTAGCGGTTGTCGGTGCTTTCGCCGAAGACCCTGCCCCAGGCGCCGCTCCAGGCGCCCTTGCCGGTCAGCAACGACTGCTCGCCCTGGCGCTGGTGGAAGGTGTCAAGGGTGGTGATCGCCAGCTGACGCGACGTAGCCACCACTGCGCTTTGCACCGCCACGTCGGCGCGGTAGATCGGCACTTCCAACGGCCCGTCCTGCGGTTGCGCCAGCACGATCGCGGGGGGCAGCACCACCGGCGCGCCGGGGGCCTGCTGCGGTATCGGCTGCTGCGCGGTCACCACCGGGACGGTCGAGCGCAGGTACCAGTTGTCCTGCGATCCGCTGCTGACGCCGCCCTTGTACAGGAAGTACTGGTACGGGCCAGCCTTGACCGTCTGCGGCATGCTGAACGCGGCGGCATCACTGGTCGCGCCGTTGGTGGCCTGCACCACCATGATGCCGTCTGCAACAGTCGCCGCCCCGCCGCCGCCCACGTTGTTGACCGACAGCAGCGACTGGCCGCCGATGCGCCCCTGCGACACGATCAGCCGGTCGGCCGCAGCGCCGTCGCCGGCCAGCACCGCATCCACCTTCAGCGTGCCGCCGTTGCCGGTGTAGTTGCCGGCGATAGTGAGCCGGTTGGCGGCGCTGCCGCCGGTGAGGTCGATGGTGCCGGCATTGGTCACGCTGGCAAGCTGCCCGGCGGTGATGGCGCGGATGGCCGCCGCCGTGCCCGGCACTGCCTTCAGCGAGCTGGTGGCATCGAGCGTCAGCGCGCCCGTACCGGTGCCGCTGTCGCCGAGCACCAGGTCGCCGTCCATCGACAGGCCGGAGCCGCGCTGCAGCGCCATCGATTCCCAGTTGACAAAGCGCGCCACGCCGCCGGCCTGCGCGTTGTCCAGCGTCAGCGCATCCGCGCCCAGGCCGCCGTCGAAGGTGGCCGTCGGCGCCAGCTTTGCAGCATCCAGATTGCGCAGCGTGGCGCTGTCGTTGTCCGGGCCCATGTCGATGCGGCCCAGCACGGTGCCGCCGCCGTCCCATGTCAGCGTGTCGCTGCCGAAGCTCAGCAGCGCCGAGCCTTCGAGCCGCCCGCCGGTGATGGTGAGGCTGTCGGTGCCGCCGCTGACGCTGATGTTGCCCCCGATCACGCCGCCGGACAGGAGGATGGTGTCGTTGCCAAAACCCGCCACCAGGTTGCCGCGGATGGTGCCGCCTGACATGTCGAAGATGTTGTTGTCCAGCTTCATGTCGACGCGGCCGATGGTGCCGCCGGTCATGGTCGCGACGTCGCCGTCTTCGAACGCGCCCACGATGGTGCCGCCCGACATGAAGAAGGTGTCGCGGGTATCGCCCTGCTGCAGCGAGCCGATCTGGCCGCCGGTCATGCGGAAATCGTCGGACATGGCGCCCTGTGCCACCGCACCCGTGATGACGCCATCGGAGATGACGGCGCGGTTGCGGCCATCGCCCTGGCTGACGGCACCCTCGATCCTGCCGCCCTCCATGGTGAAGCTGTCCGCGCCCGCACCGAACTGCACGGCATTAGCGCCGCTGCCCTGGATATTGCCGCTGTTGACCAGGCTGCTGTCGCCGCCGCTCAGCGACACGCCGGGGCCAGCCGTGCCGGTGACCTGGCCGCGGTTGACCACCGCGTTGCCGCTGCCGACGCCGAGCACGCCAGTGCCGCCGCTAATCGTGCCGGTATTGGCCAGCGTGTTGCCGTCGCCGGCCAGCGATACCCCCGCGAACCCGGCTGCGGCGGTGAGCTGGCCGGCGTTGGACAGCGTACTGGCGTTGCGCAGGCGGACCGCATCGGCACCGGCAACGTTGAGCGCCGCACCCTGGTCCACGGCGACGTTCACGTTGCTGCTGCCTGCCACGGCGTCGATCCGCTGCGGGTCGGGGTTGGGCGCGCCGCTGTTGCAGGTCACGGTCTCGCCGGAGGCCGGGTTGTACGGGTCGCCGGTGCCTGTCGTCGTCACGCAGGCGGCGTGAACCTTGCAATTCAGGGCAGAAGCGGCAATCAGCGACGCGTAGACCAGATGTCTAGCCACGATGGTCCTCCCGGGGGCGTTTGTTTTTCGTTATTCGGGCAAGAGCAAGTGCAGCTCTCGTCTATGAGCCGCAAATATGCATTACCGGTGGCATCATCCGTATTGAATTATTTTGAGGAGTGATTTTCGAAAGATAAAAGGAACCCTCCATCTGTATGTTTTTCTACAAATGGGGATCTGGAGATCTTGATGGGAAATCACGCCATTCTTGCTGGATAAGAACTCGGCTCATATATTCCCAATCAGATTTGTCGCTCAACAACTTGTTGCGACAATCTGAAAGCAACACTATGGCCGTACTCGCATCTCCTCCGGGTTTGAACGAAAGGACGCGACGGCAAGCATGAATAATGGCGCCAAAATGCCGGCCTCCACTTGGCGGTGAACAGCACCACGCCCACGCCGGTGGTGACGCGCAGCTGGTGGCGCATGGCCGAGCGCGTCGCAGCCCGGTCGTTGGCGGGCCGACGCGAGGCTGAGGGAAAGCAGGGCTATCGAGAGACGATGTCCTTCCTCATTGGCCCTAGCATGCCGAGCAGTTCTTTCTGTTCCTGAGGCGGAACCTTGAATTTGGTGAGCGACTTCACCAGGTCTTCCACCAGCGCATCGAACTCGGCATTGGTGATGCCCATGCCGGCGTGGGCGGTCCTCATGTCACGCCCGGAGTAAGTGCATGGCCCCCCTGCGCCAGCACAAATCTGTTCAACCAGTCTAGTCTTCAGGCGCGGAATATTGGCCGTGGCGAACTTCGCATTGATGCGCGTGTCGGCAGCAACATTTCCAACAAAATCGTCGACGACCGCGGTAATTGCCTGCATGCCACCAAGCCGTTCATATAGCGAAGACGTGGCTGGCTTCGGCTTGTCCGGCATGGCGCAACCGCCGAGTCCAATCAATGCGGCTAGCAGAACGCCGTACAGGGAAGGTGAAATGCGCATGGTCGTCTCCTCGTGCAGGATTCAGACTCCCCCGGACAGATTTGAAAACAGTTGCTGGCGCAATCGGCAATGATGAACTGCCGACGCCGGCTGATATGGGCAATTCCGCTGGTTCAGCATAGCAGATTGCGGGGCTTTCTCATGGCCCTTGCGAGCAGGGAAATCCGCCGCTATCCGGATGCTCGAAGGCGCGTCACAGCATTGATCGCTACCATGGAATCGGCTGGCGATCGCGGAAGAAGCCGCCGGTGGGACCATCGTCGGGCAGCGTTGCCAGCCAGATCACCGTGTCGATGCACTGCTCCGGCGAGCGCGGCGCATCGGGGCCGCCCAGGTCGGTGCGGCACCAGCCGGGGCACACCGAGTTGACCTTGATACCGCGATCGGCCATCTCGGCGGCCAGGATACGCGTGACGGCATTCAGCGCCGTTTTCGAGATCCGGTAAGCTGGCACGCCACGGCCCATCTCCGCCAGTTGTCCCATGCCCGAAGCCAGGTTGACCACCCGGGCGGCGCGGCTGGCGCGCAGCAGCGGTGCCAGCGCCTGGGTAGTCCGGAGCACGCCGAACAGATTGGTTTCCAGGGTGCGGCGCAGGGTCTCGAGCGGTAGTTCGAGCAGGCTGGTGTGATAGTGGTCGAGTGAAACACCAGCGTTGTTGATCAGCACGTCCACGCGCCCGAAGCGTTCGGTCAGCCAGTTGGCCAGCGCGGCCGCCGAGCCTTCTTCCGTGACGTCAAGGCGGTGGCATGCGATCGGATGCCCCGCTAGCCGGAGCTCTGCCTCAAGCCCCGCGAGGTCCGCCGGCGTGCGCGCCGTGGCGACGACCAGATGGCCTTCAACAGTGGCCAGACGGCGCGTGGCTGCGCGGCCCAGGCCGCGGCTCGCGCCAGTGATGACGGTAATCGGTTGGTTGGCCATGCCTGAGGTCCTCCTCGCTGGCGCAGATAACCATCTATACACCGTCGACTGCGACTTTTGGCAGCGGCTTTCCGCATCCCGGCCTGATTTGAAACAGGGATGCCGGAACAAATCCGGACCGAATTGGTTCTAATTTAAGAAATACCGGTGGCGACAATGCTCAGACTTAGCAAGCTGACTGACTATGGCACGGTGATCATGACGCACCTGGCGCGAAACCCGGGCCGGATCTACAGTGCCGCCGAGGTCGCCGCCGCGATCGGTGTGGCGGCTCCGACGGCAAGCAAGATTCTGAAAATGCTGGCAAGGCACCACTTGCTGGAGTCGTTGCGCGGTGCCAATGGCGGCTACCTGCTGGCACGACCGCCGGAACAGATTTCGATCGCACAAGTGATTGACGCCATGGAAGGCCCGGCCGGCATGACCGAGTGCAGTGTCGCTGCCGGCCTGTGTGCGCAGGAAGGCCTGTGCGCCATTCGCGCCAACTGGCAATCGATCAATCGAGTCATCTTTAGCGCACTGAATGGCGTGACGCTGGCGGATATGGCGCAACCGGTATTACACCCGGTGGATATCGGCGCCTTGCATGCCCGACGCGCAAACGGGCCGCAAGCTGACATTTTGTGATTCAGGTGACAGTGGCAAGCGAAGGCAGACCATGGCAACCCCGGCACGCAAGCTCGATGAACTGATCAGCCAAGGCTATAAGCATGGCTTCTACACCGCCGTTGAGACGGACACGGTGCCGTGCGGGCTGGATGAGGACGTGATCCGCATGATCTCGGCCATCAAGGGCGAGCCGGAGTTCATGCTGGAGTGGCGTCTCAAGGCCTTCCGCCACTGGCTGACGATGTCCGAGCCGCACTGGGCGACGGTGACGCACCCGCCCATCGACTACCAGGCAATCGCCTACTATGCCGCGCCGCGCTCCCAGAAGGCCGGACCGAAGTCGCTGGCCGAGGTCGATCCGGAGTTGCTGCGCACCTACGAAAAGCTGGGCGTGCCGCTGCACGAGCGCGAGCTGCTTGCCGGCGTGGCCGTGGACGCGGTATTCGACAGTGTCTCGGTGGCCACCACCTTCAAGCAGAAACTGGGCGAACTCGGCATCATCTTCTGCTCGTTTTCCGAGGCGGTGCGGGACCATCCGGCGCTGGTGCAGCAGTATCTCGGCTCGGTCGTGCCCTATACCGACAACTTCTTCGCCACGCTCAACTCCGCCGTGTTCAGCGACGGCTCGTTCTGCTATATCCCGCCCGGGGTACGCTGCCCGATGGAGCTGTCGACCTACTTCCGCATCAATGCCAGCAACACCGGCCAGTTCGAGCGCACCCTGATCATCGCCGACCAGGGCGCTTACGTCAGCTACCTGGAAGGCTGCACCGCGCCGATGCGCGACGAGAACCAGCTGCATGCCGCGGTGGTGGAGCTGATCGCGCTGGAAGACGCACAGATCAAGTACGCGACCGTGCAGAACTGGTATCCGGGCGACAAGGATGGCAAGGGCGGCATCTATAACTTCGTCACCAAGCGCGGCGACTGCCGCGGCGCACGCTCGAAGATTTCGTGGACCCAGGTGGAGACCGGCTCCGCCATCACCTGGAAGTATCCGAGCGTGATCCTGCAGGGCGACGATTCGGTCGGCGAGTTCTATTCGGTCGCGCTGACCAACCACTACCAGCAGGCCGACACGGGAACCAAGATGACCCACCTCGGCAGGAACACCAGGAGCACCATCCTTTCCAAGGGCATCTCGGCCGGCCACGGCCAGAACGCGTATCGCGGGCTGGTGAAGATGGCCCGGAGCGCGGTCGGCGCGCGCAACTACTCGCAATGCGATTCGCTGCTGCTGGGCGACAAATGCGCCGCCCACACCTTCCCATACATCGAGGTGAAGAATGCCACCGGCCAGGTCGAGCACGAGGCCTCCACCTCGCGCATTGGCGAGGACCAGTTGTTCTACTGCCAGAGCCGCGGCGTCAGTGCGGAGGATGCAGTCTCGATGATCGTGAACGGCTTTTGCAAGGAAGTATTCAAGGAGCTGCCGATGGAATTCGCGGTGGAAGCCCAGAAGCTGCTGGGCGTGAGCCTGGAAGGCAGTATCGGATGAAAGAAGGCCGCCATGCTTGAGATTCGCAAGCTGCATGTCAGCGTAGACGACAAGTCCATCCTGCACGGCATCGACCTCAGCGTGAAGGCCGGCGAGGTGCACGCCATCATGGGCCCGAACGGTTCGGGCAAGAGCACCCTGGCCCACGTGCTGGCCGGGCGCGACCGCTTTACCGTGACAGAGGGCGAAGTCCTCTATGACGGCACCAACCTGCTTGGCATGCCGCCGGAGGAGCGCGCCCGCGCGGGCATCTTCCTCGCTTTCCAGTATCCGGTTGAAATTCCCGGCGTCTCCAATATCTACCTGCTCAAGGCGGGGCTCAACGCAATCCGCAAGCACCGCGGCGAGCCGGAGCTGGACGCTATGGATTTTCTCGCCCTGGTCAAGGACAAGCTCCAGCTCATGGAGATGGACCAGGACCTGCTTTACCGTTCGGTGAACGAGGGCTTCTCCGGCGGCGAGAAGAAGCGCAACGAGATCCTGCAGATGGCAGTGCTGGAGCCGCGGCTCGCCATTCTCGACGAGACCGACTCCGGCCTCGACATCGATGCGCTCAAGATCGTCGCCAGAGGCATCGAGGCCATGCGCAGCCCGCAACGCGCGATTGTGCTGGTCACGCACTACCAGCGCCTGCTCGACTACATCGTGCCGGACCAGGTCCACGTGCTTGCGCAAGGCCGCATCGCCAGGTCCGGCGGGCCGGAGCTGGCGCGCGAACTGGAGCGGCACGGCTATGCCGCGATGGAGTCTTCGACATGAGCGCAAGCGGACTGGAGCACTATCTCGCCGAGTTCGCCCGCGTCGAGGGCGCACTGCCCGGCCGCCGTCTGGGCTGGCTTGCGCACGCGCGGCGGCAGGCGCTGGATCATTTTGCCCAGGCCGGGTTCCCGACGCTGCGCCAGGAGGACTGGAAATACACCAGCGTGGCCGCACTCGAGCGAAGCCGCTTTGCCGTGGCACTGCCGCAGGCCGGCGACAGCCTGGACCCCGCGGTGGCAGCCCGGATCGAGGCGCTTGCCCTGGCCAGCGCGCACCTGATGGTGTTCGTCAATGGCGCGCACCAGCCGCAATGGTCACGCATCGGCACCCTGCCTGCGGGCATGGAGCTGGCCAGCCTCGCCGCGACGCTGGAGCGCGCGCCGGACTGCCTGGAAGCGCTGCTGTTGCGTCGCGCAAGCGACTACCCGTCCGGCTTCGCCGGCTTGAACATGGCGTTCATGACCGACGGTGCCTATATCCGCGTGGCGGCCGGCATCGTCCCGGAACAGCCGATTCACTTGCTGTTCCTCGCCACGGCTGGCGAGGTGGCAATCCATGCGCGCAACCTCGTGGTGGCGCAAGCCGGCAGCCAGGTCTGCATCGTGGAGCACCACGCGGGCCTGGATGGCGTGGGCTATTGCACCAATACCATCACTGACATCGTTGCCGAGCGCGATGCTCTGGTCGAACATCACAAGCTGCAGCAGGAGAGCCTCAAGGCCTTCCATATCGCCGGCGTGAACCTGGACCAGCGGCAGGGTAGCCGCTGCGCCTCCAGTTCCTTTGCCCTGGGCGGCGCCCTGGCGCGGGTCGACATCGAAGTCGGGCTCAATGCCGAGCATACCGAGTGCTCGCTGGACGGGCTGTATATGACCGCGGGGCGGCAGCATGTCGACCACCATACCCGCGTCGACCACGCCAGCCCGCACAGCAAGAGCCGCGAGTTGTATAAGGGCGTACTGGCGGGCGCCTCGCGCGCCGTCTTCAACGGCAAGGTGGTGGTACATGCCGATGCCCAGCACAGCGATGCGCACCAGTCCAACCGCAACCTCCTGCTGTCCGACCAGGCCGAGGTCGACACCAAGCCGCAACTGGAGATCTATGCCGACGACGTCAAATGCGGCCACGGCGCCACCGTCGGCCAGCTCGACGCCGAGCAGATCTACTACCTGCGCTCGCGCGGGATGGACGATGCCGCGGCGCGTGCCCTGCTGACCTTTGCCTTCGCCGAAGAGGTCGTCAGGCGGCTCGGCCCGGCCCCATTGCGCACGCGGCTGGAAACGCTCTTGCGCGGCAAGCTGCCTGAGCCTGTGAAGGAGCTGCCATGAACACGGCAGCGCATGAACTGATGGCCGTGGAGCGCGCCTTGCCGGTCGCCAGCCTGGAGGTAGAGCGGCTGCGGCAGGATTTCCCGATCCTGCGCCAGACCATCAACGGCAAGCCGCTGGTCTACCTGGACAACGCCGCTACCACCCAGAAGCCGCAAAGCGTGATCGCTTGCGAGGCGCATTACTACGGCGCGCTCAACGCCAATATCCACCGCGGCGTGCATACCCTGAGCCAGCGCGCCACCGATGCCTACGAGGCCGCGCGCGACGCAGTGCGAGACCTGATCAGCGCCGCCGGGCGCGAGGAAATCGTGTTCGTGCGCGGCACCACCGAGGCCATCAACCTGGTGGCGGCAAGCTTCGGCCAGCGCCTGCGCCCGGGCGACGAGATCCTGATCAGCGCGATGGAGCACCACTCCAATATCGTGCCGTGGCAACTGGCGTGCCAGCGCACCGGCGCCTTGCTGCAGGTGGCGCCGATCAACGATGCCGGCGAGCTGATGCTGGAGGAGTTCGCGCGATTGCTCGGCCCGCGCACCAGGCTGGTCGCGCTGACGCACCTCTCCAACGCGCTGGGCACCGTCAACCCGGTGCGGCACATCATCGAGCTGGCGCATGACCATGGTATCCCGGTGCTGATCGATGGCGCCCAGGCCGTTCCGCACCTCAAGGTCGACGTGCAGGCCCTCGATTGCGATTTCTACGCGTTTTCCGGGCACAAGCTTTACGGGCCCACCGGCGTCGGCGTCCTCTACGGCAAGGCCGCGCTGCTCGATGCCATGCCGCCTTACCAGGGCGGCGGGGACATGATTCGCGAGGTCACGTTCCGCAAGACCACATACAACGAGCTGCCTTACAAGTTCGAGGCCGGCACCCCCAATATCGCCGGCGTCATCGCACTTGGCGCCGCCATCGGCTATGTACGCGCGCTCGGCCTGGAAGCCATCGCCGCCCACGAGCACGCGCTGCTCGCCTACGCCAGCGCACAGGCAGCGAAGATCGCCGGCCTGCGCATGATCGGCACGGCAGCCGACAGGGCGAGCATCCTCTCGTTCACGCTGCACGGCATCCATCCCCACGATGTCGGCACCATCCTCGATCAGCACGGCGTGGCGGTCCGTGCCGGCCACCATTGCGCCATGCCGGTGATGGAGCGCTTCGGCGTGCCGGCCACGGTGCGCGCATCCTTCGCGCTGTACAACACGCGTGAAGAAGTGGATGCACTGTTCGCTGCCGTGCGCGCGGCACAGGAGGTATTCGCCTGATGCCTGACCTGCGCAACCTCTACCAGGAAGTGGTCGTCGACCACAGCCGCTCCCCGCGCAATTTCGGACGGCTGGCGGCAGCGAACCGCAGCGCCGAGGGCTTCAACCCGCTGTGCGGCGACCGGCTGACGCTGTACCTGAGAATCCGCGACGGGGTGATCGAGGACGCCAGCTTCGAGGGCTCGGGCTGCGCCATCTCCACTGCCTCTGCGTCGCTGATGACGGAAGCGCTCAAAGGCAAGACCGAGGCCCAGGCGCGAGTCCTGTTCTACAGCTTCCACGCGCTGGTGACCGGAGAGCCGGGGCAGTCCGAAGTGCCGATGGGAAAGCTGGAGGTCCTGGCCGGCGTGCGCGAGTTCCCGGCACGCGTGAAGTGCGCCACCCTGGCCTGGCATACCATGCAAGCCGCTTTGGAGAACAGCGCCAGGCCGGTCTCAACGGAGTAAAACCATGAGCATGATCGATTGGCTGCACAAGGCCAGGGACCACGAAGACAGGTTCGAGGCTGAGCCGGACAGCCTCGAGGGGCGGGTGATAGCGGCCTTGCGCACGGTGTACGACCCCGAAATCCCGGTCAATATCTACGACCTTGGCCTGATCTACCAGCTATCGGTGGACGAAGCCAGCGGCAAGGTGGGGATCCGCATGACGCTGACCGCGCCGGGCTGCCCGGTGGCGCAGACCTTCCCCGGCGTGGTGGAGAGCGCCGTGATGGAAGCCAGCGGGGTGGACGAGGTCGAGGTGGAACTGGTGTGGGACCCGCCCTGGTCGAGGGAACGGATGAGCGAGGCGGCACGCCTGGAACTGGGGCTGCTCTGAGATGAGCGAGTGGATCGATGTCGCCCGAGCCGAGGACTTCGCGCCCGGCACTTGCCGCAGCGTCGATGTCGATGGCGTCCAGGTCGCGGTATTCAATGTGGATGGCACTTACTACGCCATCGAGGACCTCTGCTCGCATGAGGCCGAGCCGCTCTGCGGCGGCGACGTGGAAGGCCAGGAAGTCGTCTGCCCGCGCCACGGCTCGCACTTTTCCCTGCTGACAGGCGAGGCGCTGTCCCCGCCCGCCTACGAGCCGGTGGCGACGTTCCCGGTCCGGGTGGCGGACGGCAAGGTGCAGGTCAGGGACGAGCGCGGGGAATAAGCGCACGCCCCGATCAGTCACCTGGCCTGGGGCGGCCTGGACGCGCTGTCACCAGGCGGCACCGCCTTGCCATCCCCGCCGATCCCGCCTCTAATAGTCTTGAGTACCGTCCAGGCGACCAACGACGGCCAGGAGGCGAAATGCGCTGCACCAGTTGCGGTTTCGCGAACCTTGCGGGAGCCAACTTCTGTGAGGCGTGCGGGGCGAAGCTTGGCCGAGCCTGCCCTCAGTGTGGCGAGGAGGCCACTGCAGCCGCGAAGTTCTGCCGCGCTTGCGGCTTTGCGCTGTCCGACACACCGGCCGGCACCGTTTCCATGCCAATGCCGGCCGCGGCCACGGCCCCGGTCCTCTACACCCCGCCCCACCTTGCCGGGCGCATCCTGGCCGAGCAGGCGGCAATGGAGGCCAGGGGCGAGACTGCCGGCGAGCGCAAGACCATCACCGCGCTGTTTGCCGACATGGCGGGCTCGACCGCGCTGACGCAGGACCTCGACCCCGAAGACGCGCGCCGGCTGATCGACCCCGTGGTGACGCTGATGATGGAAGCCGTCCACCACTATGAGGGCTATGTGGCCAAGTTCCTCGGCGACGGCATCCTGGCGCTGTTCGGCGCCCCGATTGCCCACGAGGACCATGCCTTGCGCGCGCTGTACGCGGCGCTGCGCATGCAGGACGCGATGCATCGCCACAGCGACCGGGTGCGGCTGGAGCAAGGCATCCCGCTGCAGATCCGGATCGGCGTCCATACCGGCGAAGTCGTGGTGCGCTCGATCCGCAAGGATGACCTGCACACCGACTACGATCCGGTCGGGCACACCATCCATATCGCCTCGCGCATGGAGGGGATTGCCACGCCGGCGTCGATCCTGGTCAGTGAATCGACCCACAAGCTCACCGAAGGCTATTTCGAGTTCACCGCGCTGGGGACCACCCATGTCAAGGGCGTGCGGGATCCGCTCGCGGTATATGAAGTCGTCGGCCTGGGCGCCTTGCGCACGCGCCTGCAAGTGGCGGCGCACCGCGGCCTGGCCAGGTTTGTCGGGCGCCAGGATGAGCTGGCGCACTTGCACGCGGCGCTGGGGCAGGCCAAGGCGGGGCACGGGCGCATTGTTGCAGTGGTCGGCGAAGCGGGGGTCGGCAAGTCCCGGCTGTTCCATGAATTCAAGGTCAGGTCGCAGCAGGGCTGCCTGGCGCTGGAGACCTTCTCGGTCTCGCACGGCAAGGCGTTTGCCTACCTGCCGCTGATCGAGATGCTGAAGAGCTATTTCCAGATCACGGCGCAGGACGGCGACCGCAGCTGCCGCGAAAAGATGACCGGCAGGCTGCTGACGCTGGACCGTTCGCTGGAAGAACACCTGCCCTACCTGCTCTACCTGCTCGGCACCATCGAGCCCGACTCGCCGTTGCCGACCATGGACCCGACCATCCGGCGCCAGCGCACCTTCGAGGCGATTGCGCGGCTGCTGGTCCGGGAAAGCCTAAACCAGCCGCTGGAAGTCATTTTCGAAGACCTGCAATGGCTGGACGGTGAGACCGAGGCCTTCCTCAACATGCTGATCGACCATGTGCCCGGCGCGCGGATCCTGCTGCTGGTGAACTACCGGCCGGAGTACAGCCATCGCTGGAATGCGGACGGGCATTATTCGCAGCTGCAGCTGCAGCCGCTGGGGCAGGCGGAGGCGCAGGAACTGCTGACGGCCCTGCTCGGGGACGACCGCAGCCTGGTGCCGCTGAAGCGGCTGATCCTCGACAAGACCGAAGGCAACCCCTTCTTCATGGAGGAAGTGGTCCAGACCCTGGCCGAGGAAGGCGCGCTGCTCGGCCAGCCCGGCTGCTACCGCATCGAGACCGCGCCGGCCCTGCTCCATATCCCCACCACCGTGCAAGGCGTGCTGGCCGCCCGTATCGACCGGCTGCCGCTGGCCCAGAAGGAGCTGTTGCAGACCCTGGCCGTGATCGGCAAGGAGTTCCCGCTGAGCCTGGTCCTGCGCGTGACCGGCTTGCCGGAAGACCACTTGCATCCGCTGCTGTCCGACCTGCAGGCTGCGGATTTCATCTACGAACGGCCGGCATTCCCTGAGGTCGAGTACGCCTTCAAGCACGCGCTGACCCAGGAGGTGGCCGGCAGCTCGCTGCTCACCGAGCGGCGCAGCGCCTTGCATGAAAGCTCCGCCCAGGCCATCGAGGCGCTCTTCCATGGCCGGCTCAAGGACTACTGCAGCGAACTGGCGCACCACTATAGCAACAGCGGCAACATCCCGAAGGCGGTCGAGTACCTGCACTGCGCCGGCCAGCAGGCCCTGCTGCGCTCGGCGCAGGCCGAAGCGATCCGGCACCTGAGCACCGCCATCGACCTGCTCAAGCGGCAACCCGACAGTGCCGAACGCGCGCGCCAGGAACTGACGCTGCTGCTTGCGCTCGGGCCCGCCCTGATTGCGGCCAGGGGCCAGGCATCGCCCGAAGTCGAGGGCAATTACCGGCGGGCGCTGGCCTTGTGCGAGCAAGGCCAGCAGACGCCCTACCTGTTCTCGGCACAACTGGGGCTATGGGCCTTCTATCAGCTGCGTGCGCAATACCAGGTCTCGCTGCCTTTGGGCAAGCGGCTGCTTGCGCTGGCCATGAAGTCGCAGAAACCCAAGCAGCTGGCGGAGGGCCATCGCGCGATCGGCGCCACGCTGTTCCGCCTTGGCATGCTGGACGCCGCGCGCAAGCATGTTGAGGCGGTGCTCGCGGTGCCGCATCCTGAGCAACCGGCGTACGACTTCCTGACGGGCTACGGGCGCGACCCGGCCGTCCACGCCACCAGTACGCTGGGCTGGATCCTGTGGTACCAGGGGTTGGCGGACCAGGCACTGGCGCGCTGCCAGGAGGCGCTGGCCATGGCCCGCTCCCGCCCGGATGCGTACAACCTTGCGCTGTGCCTGGTGTTTGCCGCGGAACAGCATCGCTGCCGGCACGAAGTCCGGCTGACACAGGAATACGCCGAAGCCGCCATCGCCATCTCGGGCGAACAGGGTTTTCCGATCTACCTGGCGTGGGGCACCGTGCTGCAGGGCTGGGCCATGGCGGAGCTGGGCAGTCACCAGGAAGGCATCGCGCTGATGCGCCAGGGCGTGGCCGCCTATGAGGCCACCGGCGGCAGGCTGGGCATGCCGAACCTGCTGGCCCTGGTTGCCGATGCCTGCGGCAAGGCCGGCCAGATCACCGCCGCGCTGGACGTGCTAACGCAGGCACAAGCGCTGGTGGAAGAGACTGGAGAGCGGCTCGACGAGGCAACCGTGTACCGGCTGCGCGCCGAGATTCTGCTGCAGCTGTCGGCAGAGCGCCCTCCGTCGCCGGCCGCGCAGGAGGAAGCCGAGGCCTGCTTCCAGCGGGCCATCACGGTCGCCCAGGAACAAGGTGCAAAGCCGCTGGAGCTGCAGGCCACCCTGAGCCTGGCCCGGCTGTGGCGGCAACAAGGCAAGGTCGACGCGGCGCGTGAAGTGCTGGCGCGGGTCCACGGCAGCTTCAGCGAGGGCACCGACACCGCGGACTGGCAGGAGGCCCAGGCGCTGCTTGCAGCGCTGGCGGCCGACCAGGCCAATACCCCGGAGCGCCCCCACGCATGACCTCGACGCCAGGCCTCCCCCTGCAAGACCGCTTCGTCGCGCTGTGGACACGTGCGGGCGGCACGCACGCGGCCGACGCCTATGCAGATCTCGCCCGTTGCTACGGTGAGCCGACGCGGCACTACCACACCCTCGACCATGTCCGCCGCTGCCTGCAAGACCTGGACTGGGCGCGCAGCGCGATACCGGATACCGACGAGGTGGAACTGGCGCTCTGGTGCCACGACGTCATCTACGTGCCCGGCGCCACGGACAACGAGCAACGCAGCGCCGCATGGTTGCGCCATTGGTCGGCTGGCAGCATCGCCGCCGCCGCGCGCGTGGCCGCCCTGATCCTGGAAACCACCCACGCCGAAGTGCCGGCTAGCCTGGCCGGCCGCTTCACCGCCGACATCGACCTGGCGGCGCTGGGCTGCAGCCGCGCGCGCTTCCAGGAAAATGGCGCCAACCTGCGCGCCGAACGCACCGACCTGGACGACGCCGCCTATGACGCCGCCGAGCGCGCCTTCCTGGGTGCGCTGCTGGCCAGCCCGCGCATCTACACCACCGACCTGTTCCAGGCGCGCT
Source organism: Cupriavidus sp. FW305-46 (assembly GCF_058787075.1). NCBI lineage: Bacteria > Pseudomonadati > Pseudomonadota > Betaproteobacteria > Burkholderiales > Burkholderiaceae > Cupriavidus > Cupriavidus sp. FW305-46. The sequence goes on along the minus strand of NZ_JBYSZI010000003.1, from coordinate 149,177 downwards.
ACGAGGCGCAGGCACGGGCCAACCTGACGTGGCGACTGGCGCAGCCGGCCTGGCCTACAGGAACTCTCCGCTGATATCGATGCTGGAGCGCTGGCCCACGCTGTCGTAGTGCTGCTCCAGCCACCGGCTCGCTTCTGCGCGGCCCTTGTCGCGCAGCGAGCACAGGAAATCCCAGTCGGCGTTGTACTTGGTGGAGACCCCCAGCGCGGCCATGGTCTGGTCCGAGCGGATCGAATGGATCCACACCTCCTTCATTTCAGTGCCGTCGAGCTTGCCCTGCTGGATCAGCGACGTGACGAAGGCAATGGCGCGCATCTCGCGCATCAGCGACGAGTTGAAGCTGACCTCATTGACGCGGTTCAGGATATCCGCGGCCGTGGTCGGCACGCCGTGGCGCACGATCGGGTTGATATGGACGATCACCACATCGTGGGTCTGGCAGTGATAGATCAGCGGGAAGATCGCCGGGTTGCCGACATAGCCGCCATCCCAGTAGTGCTGGCCGTCGATGCTGACCGCCTGGAACAGCGTGGGCACGCAGGCCGAGGCCAGCACGGCGTCGATGCTGAGTTCCTCGGGCGGGAAGATGCGTATCCGGCTGGTCTCGATATTGGTCGCACACAGGTACAGCCGGATCGGGCAATGCTCGCGCAGTGCCGCAAAGTCGACCTGGCTGCCGAGCACGTCGCGCAGCGGATTGAGGTTGTTGGGATTGAACTGGTACGGCGACAGCAGGCGCAGCGCGATGTCGGCCATCGCATACATCGGCGAATGGTTCAGGCCCAGCGTATGGCTGCTCTTGAACCAAGGCAGCCACCGGAACGGGTTGTAGCGCTGCGCCGAGTGCGCGATCGCCTCCCAGAAATCATGCAAGGCCAGGCGTGCGCCGTCACTGCCGCCCTGCAGCAGCCCGTAGGCCAGCACGGTGGCGTTCATGGCCCCGGCACTGGTGGCGCTGACGCCTTCGATCGCCAGCCTGCCGTCCTCCAGCAGCCGGTCGAGCACGCCCCAGGTAAAGGCGCCATGCATGCCGCCGCCCTGCAGGGCGAGCGCCACAGGCTTGGGTTGTGCAGGCTCTGGCTGCATGCGTTCTTCCCTTCAGCGGCGGCAACCCGCCATGCTCAAGTGTAGGGAAGAACTGTGCGTGCAGCGTAGTGCCGGACGCGCGCAGTGGCACACAGCAGGTATGCCCTGGCCAGATGGGAGCCAGGGCCGCATGCTCCGGCGCTGGCGCATAACGCAACTGAGCCAGGCTGCGGCCAGGTACTACAATGGCCGCATAAAAGCAGAACAGCTTTCCTTCGTGCGTCAAATACCTCACTTTCCGGCCCGCAAAGCCACTTTCCGCCCGGCCTCCCTGATCGTTGCCGCCAGCCTTGTCCTGGTCTGCATGATCGCGGCCCTTGGCGCGCTCGCCCTGGTGCAGATGCGCAGGGATGCACTGGACAATGCCGGCGAGGCCTCGGCCAACCTGGCGCTGACGCTGGAACGCAGCATCACGCGCAACCTGCAGATCCACGAGCTGGCGATCGGGGGCGTGGTGGAAGCCATGCACGACCCCGCACTGCTGGCGCAGCCGCCGGCGCTGCGCCAGCGGCTGCTGTTCGACCGCTCGATCAATGCCGAAGACATGGGCTCGCTGCTGGTCACCGACGCCAACGGCACGCTGGTGTTCGACTCGCACCAGTGGCCGCCGCGCCCGGTCAACGTCTCCGACCGCGACTACTTCCAGGCCCACCGCAGCGGCGATCACAGCGGCCTGTTCCTGAGCCGGCCGTTCCAGCCGCGCCTGACGCCGGAGAACAAGTCCATCGGCATCAGCCGGCGGCTCTCCGGGGCGGACGGCAGCTTTGCCGGCATCGTGGTCGGCACCTTGCGCCTGAACTACTTCCGCAAGCTGTTCGATGGCGTAAGCCTTGGCGCGGGCGGCACCCTGACGCTGCTGCGCACGGACGGCACCATCATCATGCGGCGGCCCTATGAAGCCGAATCGATCGGGCGCGACATCTCCGGCAGCCCGTCGTTTGCACCGCTGCTGCAAGGCACGCAAGGCACGTTTATCGGCGTCGCGGCAGTCGACGGGGTGCAGCGGCTCTACAGCTTCAGGCGCATTCCGGGCTTTCCGCTGCTGGTCGTGGTGGGACGCGCCACCCACGACGTGCTGGCACCGTGGTACAAGCGCGCCTGGGTGTTCGGGGCGCTGATCATCGCGCTGGACGCCGCCATCATCGCGCTCTCGGTATTGCTGTCGCGCCAATGGCGGCGCCGCGCCGAGATGGAAGAGCACCTGCGCTGGATGGTCAACACCGATGGCCTGACCGGTCTTGGCAGCCGCCGTGCGCTGGACGACGCCGCCGACGTGGAATGGCGGCGCGCGCGCCGCCACAGCCAGCCTTTGTCGCTGCTGATGCTGGACGTCGACCACTTCAAGGAATTCAATGACCGCTACGGCCACCAGGCCGGTGACGATGCGCTGGCCGCGGTGGGCGCCTGCATCCAGCGCCAGGTGCGGCGGCCGGGCGACTATGCGGGGCGCTATGGCGGCGAAGAGTTTGCCATCCTGCTGCCGCACACCAACGCTGCTGGCGCGGCCGCCATGGCGGAGGCCATCCGCGCCGCCATCGAGGCCTTGCAGATTCCGAACTCGGCCGGCGCCGACGGGCACTTGACGGTCAGCATCGGTGCGGTGACCGATGCCAACAGCCCCGGCAACGAAAAGGATTTCGCGGAGCTGCGCGCCTTCCTCCGTGCCGGCGACGAAGCGCTTTACCTGGCCAAGCGCTCCGGGCGCAATTGCGTTGCAACCTTCGGCACGACGACGGCAGTGGCAGCGGCGCCTTGAACCAGGCAGGATGAGGACGAAAAGGCAGGCCGTCGCATCTGCTGGCAGTAGCGGAATATTCCGCATGACTGCCATGAATTGTCTAAATTTTCCGGTTTTCCGAAATGTCTTCGAACCTGGTCTGCTGACTTCGATTGCCGAGCAAAGGAAGTACCTGGGTAGCCGCTACCCGAAATTGACGACCCTGCGCGAGGGCAAGCGCACGGTCGGCGTCTGGCAAGGCGAAGAATCGCTGGTCCGCCGTGCGGATGGCACACATGACTTCGAGTGGGAAGCTGTTGGCAGGGAGCGAACGACGCTGCATCCGGCAGTGATCGGCGCCAAGATGTACACCAAGGTGGCGGCCAATCGCATCGGCGCTGCGGATCAGGCCTCGCTGACGGACGAGGAAGCTGTAGCCCTCTGGGACAGGCTGCTGGATGGTGTGCGTTTCCGCGTGAACGCACCGCCGACGCAGACCGGCGATCCGGTCACGGTGCGCTCAGGCGAAACCACACCTCTGTCCGGCATCTGGCGTGCCTCGCTTCCGCCCGGACACCCTCAGGCGGATTGGGTGGCCAGCAAGTCCGGCATCCTGCGGCAAAAAGGAATGCCGATGATCCGCTTCGGGCTTTCGCCGGCCGACGAAGCGCTGGTTGTCTGGACGTGGATGGGCGAGGCCAGCACGTGAGCCCCTGCCGCATCATCTTAGGCCCGCCAGACCTGCAGCAGATCCCACGCCGGCTCCGGCCCTTCGGACTGTGGCAATGCCTGTGCCTCGACCAACATCGAGCCGGCCTGCGCCTGCAGCTTGTCCAGGCAGCGCGACAGCACGCGCGCCTCTTCCGCCGTCAGGCACGCAGCCAGCCGCGTATTGAAATCCCGCGCCTGCGCGAACGCCGCACGGTAAACGGCTTCGCCTTGCTCGGTCAGCGTGAAGGCTGCGGCGCGCCGGTCCTGGGTGCGCGTTTCGCGCCGGACCAGGCCGCGTTCCACCAGGGCGTGGACGGCGCGGCTGGCCAGCACCTTGTCAAGGCCGGCGCTTTCGGCCAGTTCGGTCAGCCGGGTTCCGGGCTGCTCGCCAAGGAAGGAGATCATGCGCCATTCGCGCCGCGTGACGCCCGCCCTGGCGCGCAGGTGCAGCGCCGCGGCGCCCAGCGCGACGCGGTTCAGGTGGTAGACCCGGTAGTTGATGAAATCTGCCAGCCGCTGCGGACGCTGCAGGCGGGTGCCGCTGTTGTCGTGTGCCATGCCACATCTGCCAGTTAGTTGACTTTGTCAATTATATCGACGGGTGTTAGCTTGCATCGACGCCGCTCGCCGGCGGACAACAAACTGGAGACATCGTGAGCCCTCGCACCCTACTTCCCCGCTTCGCCGCGTGCCTGCTGGCCGTTGCCGCGGCATGGTCCGCACCCGCCAGCGCGCAGTCGGACCGTCCGCTGCGCATCCTGGTGGGCTACCCGGCCGGCGGCACCGCCGACCTCGCCGCACGCCTGGTCGGCGACAAGCTGCGCGAGACCCTGAACCAGACCGTGGTCATCGAGAACAAGCCCGGCGCCGGCGGGCGGCTGGTGATGGACTACGCGCGTACGCAGCCGGCCGACGGCAATACCCTGGTGGTGGCCAACTCGGCGGTGATGACGATTGCGCCGCTGGTCTACCGCAAGCTCAACTACGATATCCAGCGCGATTTCACGCCCGTGGCGCAGGCCGCCAACTTCCAGCTGGCGCTCGCCACCGGGCCGGGCAGCCCGGCGCGCACGCTGAAGGACTATGTGGCATGGCTCAAGGCCAGCCCCCAGAACAACTCCTACGCCTCGCCGGCGCTGGGCAGCATCCCGCATTTCTTCGGGCTGATGGTCGGCAAGCAGGTTGGCATCGACATGCTGCACGTCCCCTTCAACGGCTCGGCGCCGCTGATGAGCGCGCTGGTCGGCGGCCAGGTGCCGGCTTCGGTCGATACCCTTGCCGACCTGACCGAAATGCACCGCGCCGGCAAGATCCGCGTGCTGGCGACTTCCGGCACGCAGCGCTCGGTGGCGCTGCCCGATGTGCCGACCTTCACCGAGCTTGGCTACAAGGGCATTGAAGGTGAAGGCCGCTACGGCCTGCTGGCGCCCGCGGGCACGCCGCGCCCGGTGCTCGACAAGCTCAACGCCGCCATCGTCAAGGCCGTGCAGTCGCCGGACGTGCGCGAGAAATTCCTCAAGCTGGGGCTGGAACCCGCAACCGGCCCGGCCGACGCCTTTGCCGGCGTGCTCAAGGCTGACGCCGGCAAGTGGGCACCGGTGGTCAAGGCGTCCGGCTATACCGGCGACTGAAGCGCGGCAAACCGACCATGACGATCCGCAATACCCTCTTCATCATGTGCGACCAGCTGCGGCGCGACCACCTGGGCTGCTACGGGCATCCGGCGCTGCGCACGCGCAATATCGATGCGCTGGCCGCGCGCGGCGTTCGCTTCGACCGCGCCTTCGTCGCGTCCGGGGTCTGCGGCCCCAGCCGCATGAGCTTCTATACCGGCCGCCATGTCAGCAGCCACGGCGCCACCTGGAACCGCGTGCCGCTGTCGGTGGGCGAAGTCACGCTGGGCGAATACCTGAAGCACAGCGGCCGCGCGCTGGCGCTGGCGGGCAAGACCCATGTGATGCCCGACAACGCCAACCTGAAGCGGCTCCACCTGGATGGCGGCACCGAGCTGGAAACGCTGCTGCGCAGCGGCCACTTCACCGAAGTCGACCGCCATGACGGCCACCACGCCGAGCCGCACAGCGCCTACGCCGACTGGCTGCGCCAGCAAGGCTACGACAGCGCGGATCCGTGGACCGACTACGTGATCAGCGCCGAGAACGAACGCGGCGAGATCGTCTCCGGCTGGCACATGCGCAACGCCGGCCTGCCCGCGCGCGTGGCCGAGCCGCACTCCGAGACCGCGTACACGGTCGACCAGGCGATGCGGTACATCGCCACGCGCGGCGACGATCCGTGGGTGCTGCACCTGTCGCTGGTCAAGCCGCACTGGCCCTACCTGGCGCCCGCGCCCTACCACGCCGCATATTCGCTCGATGACTGCCTGCCGCTGCAGCGCCACGACGCCGAGCTGGAAGACCCGCACCCGGTGCTGTCGGCCTACCGCACGCAGGAAGAATGCGCCAACTTCATGCGCCAGGAAGTCTCGGACACGGTGCGCCCCGCCTACCAGGGCCTGATCCAGCAGATCGACGACCGGCTCGGCCAGCTCTGGGAACAGCTCGAACGCCTGGGCCGCTGGCAGGACACGCTGATCGTCTTCACCGCCGACCACGGCGATTTCCTGGGCGACCACTGGCTGGGCGAGAAGGAGCAGTTCTACGACACCGTGCAGAACATCCCGCTGATCGTCTACGATCCCTCGCCGGCAGCGGATGCCACGCGCGGCACCGCGCAGGCCAGCATGGTCAGCGCGGTCGACGTGGTGCCGACGGTGCTGGACGCACTGGGCCTGCCGCCGGCCGACCACCGCATCGAGGGCCGCTCGTTGCTGGACCTGACGCGCGCGGGCGAGCGCGCCGATGCCGGCAGCTGGCGCGATTTCGTCGTATCCGAGCTGGACTACGCCTATCGCGGCGCTCGCGTTGCGCTGGGCCGCCACCCCGGCGAGTGCCGCGCCTGGATGGTGCGTGACGGGCGCTGGAAATACGTGCACTGGCAAGGGTTCCGGCCACAGCTGTTCGACCTGCAGAACGATCCGCAGGAGTATTTCGACCTGGGCAGCGACCCCGGCCACGAAGCCGTGCGCAGCGCCATGCGGTTGCGGTTGCTGGAATGGTTCTGCACGCTCAAGCCGCGCGTGACGGTAACCAACGAAGAGGTGGCGGCCAAGACCAATGTGTACAAGCAGGCCGGCGTGTTCTTTGGCGTATGGTGACAGATCGGCATGCCGGGGCCTGAAAAAGTTGCACAGCATCCCTGTCGATACTGCAACGGCATGGCCCTTGCGGCATCTGATGCTTGGCCCGGCGCCATCTGCGGCCCCGCCTTGTGCCCCTGCCCCGATGGCGTACCCCTTGCATCGAGGGCATGAGGCCCCGTGTTCGGGCTCCGCAACCGGAGCGATCATGAAGAACATCTGGATCCTTGTGGCGGACGAATCCCTCGCCCGCATCTTTGCCTCGCACGCCGATAGCGCACCGCTCGAAGTGGTCGAGGAGATCACCGACGCGGCCGCGCATGCCGACCGCGCCGACCTGCGCCGCGACGCCTATGGCCGGCGTGGCCACGCTTCCGCGCAGGGAGACGTCGGCCACCCCGGTGCCCACCAGGTCGGACCTTCCACGGTCACCTCCTCGGCCGGGGAAGATGAACTGCACCAGGAAGCGCAGTTGTTTGCCCGCCGCGTGGCGGACTACCTTGCCGATGCGCGCAACAAGCAGCGCTTTGACTCACTGGCGCTGATTGCCGCGCCGCGTTTTCTCGGCCTGCTGCGCAAAGCCCTTCCCGCCGGGGTCACCGACGTCATCACGAAGGAAATTGGCAAGGACTTCACCCACGTGCCCAACAACGACCTGCAACAACGGCTCGCGGACGAAGACATCGTTCCCGCGCGCCGCGACGCGCGCGTCGTTACCGGCCGGGACCGATAGCGAAGCCGCGCAGCCGCCGGTGCCAGGCCACCGGCGGCTGTGCGCCGGCGTCAGCGGGCAGTGCCCGAGCCGCTGGCTGCACCGCTGCTGCCGCTCGAGGTGCCGCTCGGGCTGGTAGTGCTGGTGGCGCCGGACGTGCCGGTAGAAGTGCTTGTGCCAGGGGTGGTGCTGCGGCTGCGGCTCTGTTCGGTGACCGAACCGGAGCCGGACAGCGAGCCGGAGCCGGTGGTGCTGCCGGTGGCGGTGCAACCCGCCAGGATGCCAAGTGCGAGCAGGGCTGTGCCGATGCGTAGGGTTGTTTTCATGTCGTCCTCCATCTAGCAGGTTGGCGGCAAGCCTAGCTGCACGGCGCAGGCTGCCGGCGAGCGCGCTGGAACGCAGCTCTGCTGCGGAAGACGCAACTGACGTACCAGCGGCGCCATGTGACGATCGGCGCGAGTCCGTTGACCACGCGGCACCCGGCAATGCAGGAAAGGACATGACTGCGGCCCGGCCGCAGTAAGAAGTGCGCGCCGCGGGTAAAAGTTACCACGCCGGCGCAGTTCAGTTTCGACTGAAGATGGCAGACATCCGCGCTATCGCGTCAGTGTCCACTTATAGGCATAGCGGTCCGGACGGAACAGCAGTTCGCCGCACAACAACGGTGTGTCCTCGATGTCATGCGGCGTGCTGCGCAGGCGCAACAGCGGATCGCCCACGCCAACACCGAGCCGGCGCGCCACGTCCGCGGGCGCGGCGACGGCGGTGGCTTCCATCGCCACTTCCTTGAACCGGTATCCCAGCCGGCTCTCAAACAGCGCCATGGCATCGTTGGTTTCCAGGTCCTCCTGCACCAGGCGGCGCATCAGCGGCTCAGGACCCATCAGGGTGAAATGCGCCACGGCCGCGTCGTCCCAGTACCGCACGGTAGCCACGCTCAGCACCTTCTCGCCAGGCTGCAGACGCAGCGCCGCCGCCACATGGGCCGGCGCCCGCACCAGCCGTACCGACACCAGCTTGCCGTAGGCAAGCTGGCCACGGGCGCGTCCGGTTTCATAGAAGCCGGTCAGCGCGCCTAGGCTGGGCGTGTCCGAGGGGCGGGTCACGAAGCTGCCCTTGCCGTTGACCTTCTCGATCAGGCCGGCGTTGTGCAGCCCGGACAGGGCCTGGCGCACGGTGATCCGGCTGACCGCGAATTCCGTCACCAGCTCGGCCTCGGAAGGCAGCTTGGCGCCGGGCGCCCATGTGTTGCTGGCAATCCGCTGGCGAATCTCGTTTTCTATCTCTTTGAACCTGGGCAGCGCCACGTGTGTTCCGCCCTGGGCGGCTCCGAATGCTGGGTGGAACGGATTATACCTATCATGACAGGTCGAGGCGAAACCCTATTGACCTGTCATAACAGGTAATGGCAGTATCGCCCATCGGCAGCTACCTGCACCCACAGGAAAGCACCGTCAAAAGCCGCTCAGGAGACACAGAAATTGAAGACCAACGCATCGCAGGGCGCCGCCACTCCGGCGGCTGAATTCGACTACATCGTGATCGGCGCCGGGTCAGCCGGTTGCGCCGTGGCTGGGCGCCTGGCCGAAGACACGGACGCAACCGTGGCGCTGCTCGAGGCGGGGCCGCATGACCATCACTTCTCGGTCTGGGCGCCGGTGGGCATTGCCGCGGTCGTCCCCAAGGCCGGGCCACGCAACTACGCCTACTACACCGAACCGCAACCGGGCCTGAATGGCCGCCGCTCCTACCAGCCGCGCGGGCGCGGCCTGGGCGGCAGTTCCTCGATCAACGGCATGGTCTATATCCGCGGCCATCGGCACGATTACGACGGCTGGGCCGCGCTCGGTTGCCGGGGCTGGGGCTTCGACGACGTCCTGCCCTACTTCCGCCGCAGCGAGCGCAATCCGCGCCTGGCCAGCCAGGAACATGCGCTGCACGGCAACGACGGGCCGCTGCACGTGAGCGACCTGCGCTCGCCCAATCCGTTTGCGCAACGCTTTGTCCAGGCAGCGATCCAGGCCGGCCTGCCTCACAACGGCGACTTCAATGGCCACAGCCAGGAAGGCGCCGGCCTGTACCAGGTAACGCAGCGCAACGGCGAACGCTGGAACTCGGCGCGGGCCTACCTGCACAGCGGCAATGCCGCGGACACGGCGCTGAATGGCGGCCGTCGCGGCCTGGCGGTGCTGACCGATACGCAAGCGCTGCGGATCGTGTTCGAAGGCAAGCGCGCTGTCGGGGTGGAAGTCGTGCGCGGTGGGGCGGTGCAGATCCTGCGCGCACGGCGCGAGATCGTGGTCAGCGGCGGCACCTTCAACTCGCCGCAGTTGCTGCTGGCATCCGGCATCGGCCCGGCCGCGCAACTGCGCAGCTTCGGCATCGACGTGGTCCATGACCTTCCGGGCGTGGGCGAGAACCTGCAGGACCACCTCGACATCATCATCAACAAGCAGCTGCAAACGACCGAGCTGTTCGGCAAGACTGGCCGCGGCATGCTGCGCCTGGCGCGCGAGGTGATGCGCTACCGGCGCAACCGCACCGGCATGGTCTCGTCCAATATCGCCGAGGCCGGTGCCTTCCTGCGCAGCCGCCCCGAGCTGGACATCCCGGATGTGCAGCTGCACTTTGCCGTGGCGCTGCTCGGCAACCGCAACCTGGGCAAGCTGGGCCACGGCTACTCCTGCCACGCCTGCGTGCTGCGCCCGAAGAGCCGCGGCCATGTGCGCCTGCGCAGTGCCGACATGCGCGAGACGCCGGTGATCGATCCGCGCTTCCTGTCGGCCGAGGAAGACATGGCGGGCATGGTCGCAGGCGTGCGGGCGATCCGCCGCATCTTTGCGCAGCCCGCGCTGGCGCAGCACGGCGGGCGCGAAGTCCTGACCGACGCTTTCGGCCCCGACAGCAGCAATGAAGCCGCCATCCGCGAATTCGTGCGCACGCACGCGGACACGGTCTACCACCCGGTCGGCACCTGCAAGATGGGCGTCGACAACATGGCGGTAGTCGACCCGGAACTGCGCGTGCACGGCGTCGAGGGCCTGCGCGTCGCTGACGCATCGATCATGCCGACGCTGATCGGCGGCAACACCAACGCCCCCGCCATCATGATCGGCGAAAAGGCTGCGGACCTGATCAGGGCCTCGCACCGCTGAGCCGGTCATTCCCCCCTGCATTGGCAACACAACACCGAGGAGACACCCCATGCAAGCCACTGCCGCAACCACCATCAGCCCGGAAGCCTACCGGGCGCAGGACAACGAAGACTTTCCCTTTACCGTGCGCCGCTGCACGCCGACGATCGGCGCCGAAGTCGAAGGCATCGATTTCCGCGAGACGCTCGACCACGAAACCTACCTCTCGCTGCGCCGCGCACTGCTGAAGTACAAGGTGCTGTTCTTCCGCAAGCAGGCGATCACGCCGGCCCAGCACGTAGCCGTGGCGCGCCGCTTCGGCGAGCTGGAAGTGCATCCGATGCTCACCAACCACCCGGAACATCCCGAACTGGTTGTATTCGGGCGCGATGGCACGACGCGCGGACGCGAGAACCTTTACCACTCGGACGTTACCTGGCGCATGGTCCCGTCGATGGGTTCGATGCTGCGCTGCCTGGAATGCCCGGAGGTCGGCGGCGATACCATCTGGATCAATATGGTCGCGGCCTATGAAAACCTGCCGCAGGACATGAAGGCCCGCATCGCCAACCTGAAGGCCGTGCACGACGCGATGCCGACCTTCGGCTCGGCGCTGAACGAAGAACAATACGCGGAGATGCGCGCCAAGTTTCCGCCGATGGTGCACCCGGTGGTACGCACGCACCCGGAAACCGGCGAGAAGATCCTGTTCGTCAACGAAGCCTTCACCACGCATTTCGCCAACTTCGCCAAGGAACAGCCGTACCGCATCGGCTCCGACTACCGGCCCGCGGAACTGGACCTGCTGCAGTACCTGTACCGCCAGGCCGCCGCGCCGGAGTACCAGGTGCGGCTGCGCTGGCAGCCGGACACCATCGCGCTCTGGGACAACCGCTCCACGCAACATTACGCGGTGCAGGATTACTTCCCGGCCGTGCGCCATATGAACCGCGCCACCATCATCGGCGACCGTCCGGTCTGACCCTATCCACCCACAAACTTCCGAGGCAACCGGCATGAACATCGTCGACAAGTTCTATATCAACGGCAAGTGGGTGCAGCCCGCAGCGGGCGCGACCCAGGCCGACATCATAGACCCAACCACCGAAGCGGTCGCCGGCAAGCTCGCCATGGGCACCACGGCGGACGTGGACCAGGCCGTGGCCGCAGCGCGCGCGGCATTCCCGGCCTGGTCGGTGTCCACGCGTGAAACCCGCATCGCCCTGCTCGAGCGCATCATCGCCGCCTACCAGGCGCGCATCGGCGACCTGGCGCAGGCGGTGCGCCAGGAGATCGGCGCACCGATCACGCTGGCCACCAACGTGCAGGCCGCGATCGGCCTGGCACAGTTGCAGGCAACGCTGCAGACGCTGCGCGGCTTCGAGTTCGAAACCACGCGCGGCAAGAGCTGCATCCTGCGCGAGGCCATCGGCGTAGCGGCGCTGATCACGCCGTGGAACTGGCCGCTGAACCAGATCGCGGCCAAGGTGGCGCCGGCGCTGGCGGCGGGCTGCACCGTGGTGCTCAAGCCGTCCGAGATCGCGCCGCTGGACGCCCGCATCTTTGCCGAGATCATGGATGCCGCGGATACGCCACCGGGTGTCTTCAACATGATCTATGGCGAGGGCCGCACCGTGGGCGCGGCGCTATCGTCGCATCGCGACGTCGACATGGTGTCGATCACCGGCTCGACCCGCGCCGGCGTGGAAGTGGCCATCAGCGCCGCGCCCACGGTCAAGCGCGTGGCGCAGGAGCTGGGCGGCAAGTCGCCGATGATCATCCTGGACGATGCCGACCTGCAGGCGGCGGTGACCAGCGGCGTGGCGCAGTGCATGCTCAACACCGGACAGACCTGCATCGCGCCGACGCGCATGCTGGTGCCGCGCTCGCGCTATGAGCAGGCCGTGCAGATTGCCGCCGCCGTCGCCAGCGCGGTCAAGGTGGGCGACCCGTCCGACCCCGAGACCAAGATGGGCCCGATCTCCAACCGCGGCCAGTACGACAAGGTGCAGCGCCTGATCGGGGTGGGCATCGAGGAAGGCGCGCGCGTGGCCGCAGGCGGCCCCGGCCGCCCCGACGGGCTGCAGCGCGGCTTCTATGCGCGCCCGACCATCTTTGCCGACGTGCGCAATGACATGACCATCGCGCGCGAAGAGATCTTCGGGCCGGTGATATGCCTGCTGCCGTACGACTCAGAAGAAGAGGCGGTGGCAATCGCCAATGACACCGAGTTCGGCCTGGCCGCCTACATCGCGTCGTCCGACGCGGCGCGGGCACGCAAGCTGGCCGCCCGCCTGCGCGCCGGCAGCGTGCGCATCAACGCCGCGACGATGGACCTCACCGCGCCGTTCGGCGGCTACAAGACGTCCGGCAACGGGCGTGAATACGGCCCCGAAGGCATTGCCGAGTTCCTTGAAACCAAGACGGTGACAGGTTGAGCCTGCGCGCTCCCGCCTGCAGTCACCGTACCGCCCGGTCGTGCAGCGCCATGCTGCCGGCCGGGCGGTGTCGCTTGTAAGGCGCCTCGCTGCCGCGCTTGTCTGACATGCGCAGGCGGCGGCGTCCGACAGCCGCAGCCTGCCGGCCAGCTATCTTCATAGCAGCGCCAGGCCTTTTGCCAGGGCGTCCGACTATGTCGACCATCCCCGATTCCGCGCCTTCTTCGCTGCCCCCTGCCCCGCCCGTTCCGTTGCCCGCCGACGGCAGCCCGCATGCGGGCGCCGACAACGAGGGCGCCGCCGGGCCGCGCACGGTGGCGGAGATGCCTGACACAGTCGCGCCAGCCGATGCCGTCACCGCCTCGCTGCACCGTGCCAGCGTGGCGCTGGTGGTGCTGGCCACGCTCTTTTCGCTGTACGCCGTGCATATCGCACGCGAATTCCTCATTCCGGTGGTGCTCGCGATCGTCCTGGCCTACCTGCTGGACCCGCTGGTCTGCGCGTTGCAGCGGCTGGGCCTACCGCGCGCGCTGGCGGGCACCGTGGTGTTGCTTGCCGTGCTGAGCGCCCTGCTCAGCGGCGCCTACCTGCTGCAGGGGCAGGTGGAGTCGATCGTCAACAGCCTGCCCGAGACGGCCAGCAAGCTGTCGCGCTCGGTCGGCGCGCTGATGAGCGGTGACGATTCCATGTGGCAGAAGGTACGCCGCGCCGCCACCGTCCTCAGTGGCACCGGCCAGCCAGCGCCCGCGCGCGGCACGCAGGTGGTGGTGGAGCAAGCGCCCGCCCAGATCCACAACATGCTGCTGGCCGGCTCGGTCAGCATCTTCACCATGGCCGGACAGGCGGTGGTGGTGGTCTTCCTGCTGTACTTCCTGCTGCTGGCCGGCGATACGTTCAAGCGCAAGTTCATCAAGATGGTCGGGCATACCATTTCCGAGAAGAAGATCAGCGTGCACATGCTGGACGAGGTCAACCGCTCCATCCGCCGCTATATGGGCATGCTGCTGGTGACCAATACGGCCCTGGGCGCCTGTACCTGGCTTCTGCTCAAGTGGCTGGGCGTGCACAACGCCGGCAGCTGGGCAATTGCGGCCGCGGCGCTGCACCTGGTGCCCTACTTCGGCGCCCTGGCAATCGCGGTCTGCCTGGGGGTGGTGACCTTCATGCAGTTCGGCACGCTCGGCATGGCAGCCGCGGCAACGGTCGGATCGCTGCTGATCGCCACGCTGATCGGGTCGGTCGTCACCACCTGGATGACCGGCCGCATGGCGCGCATGAACGCGGTGGCCGTATTTGTTGCACTGCTCCTGTTCACCTGGCTCTGGGGCGTATGGGGCATGTTGCTCGCCATCCCGCTGATCACCATCGCAAAGGTGGTTGCCGATCACATTGAGGGACTCGAAGTGGTGGCTGAGTTCCTTGGCGAATAACCGCGCGCCGTCGCCCAACGGCACTATCGATCCGCCGCTATACTGGAAAAGCGAATGCTGCACCACAGCATTCTTGCTACGCCGGGGATCGTGCGGAGGAAAACAATGATGTCTATATGCGACCTGTGCGAGTCGCAGCTGGACCGGCCGGGCCACGTGCCGCCGCATCCCAGGCTGGTGATGTCGGCGACCTTGCGCACCGCCAGCGGCCAGAATGCGTTTGTGTACCGTTGCGCGCACTGCGGCCAGACACTGCTGCTGGCCTCGCCCGATGGCGAGGCGCCCGACCGCTGGACCCGGCTGGATGCCGACGGATGGGACTGAGCGGGATGGCTCCCGGCTGACTTGCGCTTGCGATTGCGCAAATCGACGGCTTGCGGGTGTGGGCATAATCGTCTCAGCAGTTTCCCAACCGCAAGCCATGGCCAAGAAATTTCCCCTGCATCCCCGCCACCCCGAGCGCATCTGCTGGGGCTGCGACAAGTACTGCGCCGTAGACGACATGGGCTGCGGCAATGGCTCCAGCCGCACGCAGCACCCGGTTGAACTGCTCGGCGACGACTGGCTGGAGTACGGCGACTGGGGTATCGAGGCACCGTCAGCGGCCTCGCCTGCGGCGCCACCCAAGACCTCAACCTAGGCCGCCGGATTACAATCGTTGTCTCAGGCTTCCACAAGACGCCCGGCACCGCCGGCATCCACCGAGACAACCATGCTGAAACTCCAGGACTCCTCGCTGCTGCGGCAGCAGTGCTATATCGACGGCCGCTGGATCGACGGCGAGCGCCGCATCGACGTCACCAACCCGGCCACCGGCGAGCGCGTGGGACAGGTCCCGCAACTGGGTGCCGATGAAACCCGCCAGGCCATCGAAGCCGCCAACCGCGCGCTGCCGGCATGGCGCGCCCGCACCGCCAAGGAGCGCTCGGCGCTGCTGCGCAAATGGTTCGAACTGATCCTGGCCAGCCAGGAAGACCTGGCGCGCATCATGACCGCCGAACAGGGCAAGCCGATCGCAGAAGCGCGCGGCGAAATCGCCTACGCAGCCTCGTTTATCGAATGGTTTGCCGAAGAAGGCAAGCGCGTCTATGGCGACACCATCCCGGCGCCGGTCAGCAACCAGCGCATTGTGGTGACCAAGGAGCCGGTGGGGGTATGCGCGGCCATCACGCCGTGGAACTTCCCCGCTGCCATGATCACGCGCAAGGCCGGGCCGGCCCTGGCGGTGGGTTGCACCATGGTGCTCAAGCCGGCATCGCAAACCCCGCTGACAGCGCTGGCGCTGGTGGCCCTGGCCGAGCGCGCGGGCATTCCGGCCGGGGTGTTGTCGGTGGTGACCGGCTCGGCCGGCGCCATCGGTGGCGAGATGAGCAGCAACCCGCTGGTGCGCAAGCTCACCTTCACCGGGTCGACCGAGGTTGGCCGCGTGCTGATGGCCCAGACCGCGTCGACCATCAAGAAGGTGTCGATGGAGCTGGGCGGCAATGCGCCCTTTATCGTGTTCGACGATGCCGACCTGGACGCGGCGGTTGAAGGCGCGATCGTGTCCAAGTACCGCAATGCCGGCCAGACCTGCGTCTGCGCCAACCGCATCTACGTGCAGGCGGGCGTGTACGAGGCGTTTGCGCAGAAGCTGGTGGCGGCGGTGGCTGCCCTGAAGGTCGGCAACGGCATGGACGACGGCGTGCGCATCGGCCCGCTGATCGACGACAAGGCCGTGGCCAAGGTGGAAGAGCATATCGCCGACGCGCTCGGCAAGGGCGCGCGCCTGCTGCAGGGCGGCCAGCGCCATGTGCTGGGGCATTCTTTCTTCCAGCCGACCGTGCTGGCCGACGTCGGCCCCGGCATGCTGGTCGCGCGCGAGGAAACCTTCGGCCCGCTGGCGCCGCTGTTCCGCTTCGAAACCGAGGATGACGTGGTCGCCATGGCCAACGACACCGAGTTCGGCCTGGCCAGCTACTTCTATGCCCGCGACCTGGGCCGGGTCTGGCGCGTCTCCGAACGCCTGGAATACGGCATGGTGGGCGTCAATACTGGCCTGATTTCCAACGAGGTGGCGCCGTTCGGCGGCGTCAAGCAGTCTGGCGTGGGCCGCGAGGGCTCGCACTACGGCATCGAGGATTACCTGGTCATCAAGTACACCTGCATGGCCGGTATCTGACCTTGCCGCGCCTCAGCACGCCGTGTCCGCGCACACGGCGTGCCGGGGCTCGGGGCAGCGCCCGCGGTGCGGGCAGGTGTCGCGAAAGCGCGCGATCCGGTCATGGACACGCTGCATCTGCTCCAGCTGATAGCTGGCGCGCGCAGCGCTGTAACTGGCGCCGAACTCATACAGGGCGCCATCCGCGGCGCGGGATAGTCCTTCCAATGCCTGCGCCAGCTCCCGCCCTTCCACGCTGCGGTGCCGGCGCAGGCGCCAGGACAAGGCCTCCTGGCCCTGCGCGAGCAGGCTCTGCTCAAGGTAGCCAAGCTGCTCGGCAACGGCCTGCGCGCCATGCAGCGCCGACAGGTAGGCACACACCACCGCCAGGCGCTGGTTCATCTCCCCGCCGCGGCCCAGCAGTTCGCTGGCACAGGTGCGCAAGGTATCCGCGTCAAACGCTTTGCCTTCGTCGGTGGCTTCCTGTGCATAAGCGGCCAGCGGCAGCACCGTGACTGCCAGCCCCGGCGGCAGCACGCTGGTGAAACGGCTGGCGATCGCGTGCTGCAAGGTGCTGTCCAGTTCGCAGCAGGTCGGCACAGCGGCATCGACATAGAATTCCAGCGCCGGCGGCCGCCCGTGGTCCATCGACACCACGGCACGCGCAGGCGGGTGCCCGGCCATCGCAAGCACCTCGAGGCCGGCCTCGACACAGCGCTGCTCATCGGGCTCGGCCCCCAGTGCCTGGACAATATCCTGCATCTGCAGCGTGCACGTGATTTCCATGCGGGTTGGCCCGGGCGGGTGGTCGCCCCTGCGGCCGCGGTCGAGCGCCATCCGCTTCCATTCGACTTGCGTCATCGCATTGCCCGTCATACAGCCTCCGATTTTGGTTCCACTAGCCGCGCTGCGCGGCCATCACGATGGCCGCGTGCATGTTCTGCAGGGCATGCAGCGGCTCGGCGCCGGTCAGCGCGGCCACCAGCATGCTGTCTTCCAGCCGGAAACGGCACAGCACCAGGTTGGAGCGCGCCAGTGCCACCATCTGCAGCGGCGTGAGCGCGGCCAGCACACGGCCCACTTCGCGCTCGATGCCGAGCCGGAACAGGGCCTCGGCCTCGTTCTCGCGCATCAGCCGCTGCACCAGCAGCAGGTAGGAGAGGTTCAGGTCCGTGATTTCCCGCAGGCTCTCGCCGACCAGGTCGCTGGCCGTCCCTTCAGCCGCGGTGCCGGCCGGTGTTGCATGTTCCATTCGGTCCTCGCGCTGGCCGGGCTTGGTCATTCGACTGCCACAGCCTGGCCACCGGCCGCGCGCGGTGCCAGCCGGCGGGCATCGTGCGGGCCGCGCCGGGGCACCTGCTGATCGCACGCAGGCGCGTGCGCGGAGATCATCGGGCGCTCGGCGATGGCCCGCAAGGCGGGCTTGTCGAGCAGCGAGATGGTGCGGTGCCTCACCCGGATCAGCCCGCAGTCCGCCAGCCGCGAGAACTGCCGGCTGACTGTTTCCAGTGTCAGGCCGATATAGCTGCCGATTTCCTCCCGGCTCATGCGCAGCACGAACTCCGAGGACGAGAAGCCGCGCGCCGCAAGGCCTTCAGCCATCCATAGCAGGAAGGTCACCAGCCGCTCTTCGGCGGTCATCAGCGCCAGCATGGTCTGCAGCGCGCGTGCGCGCTGCGCCTGTGCGCCGAGCGCCAGGAACAGCTGGTTGGCAAGCTCCGGCATGCCGGCGGCGGCGCCGCGCAGCGCGTCCATGCCGAGCATGCACAGCTTGGTGTCTTCGAGCGCGGTGGCGTAGGACGCATAGTGCGGATGCGCCAGGCTGTCCAGCCCGACCAGGTCACCGGGGAAGTGGAAGCCGACCACTTGCGTGCGGCCGTCTTCCGTGGTCACGTGGGTCTTGACCGTGCCGACGCGGATTGCGTAGAGCGAGGTCACGGGGTCGCCCAGCAGGTACAGGCACTGGCCCTTGCGCAGGCGCACCGTGCGGTGGATGCCCCGGGCGCCGCCCGGCAGCCCCCGTGCGCCTCCCAGGCAGAAGCGGGCCAGTTGGCAATCTGCGCTGCACGGCATGCCGTCGCACGGCAGGTGGCATTCGTCTAACTGTGTCATTGGCGCCTCTGGATGGAAGAGCTGAAAGCCCTTGTGCGACCATTCTATGGAGCCAGTTTCCCCAGACAATCCGCACATTCTGATTTGCAGTACAGAAGCTTCTGATCCGGACCTGCGCTGCCGGGGCCACCGGCATCCCCCGCCATTGGCCCTGCCAGGCTGCTGGCGGGGGTATCCTTGCTACAAGACCAGGACCGGATGCGCTGGCGGGCCACGCCGGCAGGACGCCGTTCAGGACATGCCATGACACGACACCCCGAGAACCCGCAGCAACCCGCCGGAAGCGTACCTCGCCCCGACGCTGGCGAGCCATCGGGCGGGCGTTCGCACGAGATCCGGGCCGACCTGCCCGATGTGCCTTACCAGACCCTGGTGGACTCCGTGCAGGACTACGCCATCTTCACGCTCGACGTCGGCGGCCATGTCTCCAGCTGGAACAAGGGCGCGGCGCGCATCAAGGGCTATGCCCGCGAGGAGATCCTGGGCAAGCATTTCTCGCAGTTCTACACGCCGGATGCGATCGCCCGGAGTTGGCCGCAAGCCGAGCTGAAGGCCGCGGCCGAACAGGGCCGGTTCGAGGACGAGGGGTGGCGCGTGCGCAAGGACGGCAGCCGCTTCTGGGCCAACGTCGTCATCACCGCCCTGAAGGACGCCGAGGGCCGGCTGATCGGCTTTGCCAAGGTCACGCGGGACATGACCGAGCAGCGCCGCGCCGCCGAGGCCCTGCGCCAGAGCGAAGAAACCCTGCGGCTGCTGGTGGAGGGGGTCAAGGATTACGCCATCTTCATGCTCGATCCCGGCGGCCATATCGTCAGCTGGAATTCCGGTGCCTCTTATATCAAGGGCTACCGCCGCGACGAGATCATCGGCCGTCATTTCTCGGTGTTCTATCCGCAGGAGGATGTCGCCGCCGGCAAGCCGTCACGGCTCCTGGCGCTGGCGCGGCGCGTCGGGCGCGTGGAAGACGAAGGCTGGCGCGTGCGCAAGGATGGCTCGCTGTTCTGGGCCAATGTCACCCTGACAGCGGTATACGACGAGTCACGCACGCTGCGCGGCTTTGCCAAGGTGACGCGGGACATGAGCGAGCGCCGCCGCCGCGAAGAGCTGGAACGCTCCAGCCAGCGCATGAATGAGTTCCTGGCCACGCTTTCGCATGAACTGCGCAATCCGCTGGCGCCGGTGCACAGCGCGCTCGCGGCGATGCGGCTGGCGCCGGAGGACGCGGTGCTGGCAAACCGGAGCCTGGCCATGATCGAGCGCCAGGTGAACCACCTGAGCCGGTTGGTGGACGACCTGCTCGACATCGGGCGCATCACCTCCGGCCGCATCGAGCTGCGCATGGAGCCGGTCGAGTTCAACGAGATCATCGCGCTCGGCGTCGAGGCAGCGCAGCCGGCGCTGGATGCCAAATCGCAGTGCGTCGAAGTGCGGACCCATGCCGGCTCGATCCCAATGCGTGCCGACAAGACGCGGCTGGTGCAGGTCATGCAGAACCTGGTGCTCAATGCGTCGAAGTTCTCGCCGCCCGGGTCGTCGGTGACGATCGCCACCACGATCCAGAACCGCACACTGCAGGTCCAGGTGACGGACCAGGGCTGTGGCATCGGGCCCCAGGCCATCGACGAGATCTTCAACCTGTTCATGCAGGAAAGCCGTCCGGGCACCGACGTGCATGGCGGGCTGGGCATCGGCCTGTCGCTGTGCCGGTCACTGGTCGAGCTGCACGGCGGCACCATCGCTGCCGCCAGTGCCGGGCCGGGACAAGGCAGCACCTTCACGCTGCGCCTGCCGCTGCCGGCCTCGCGCAAGGATGACGCCCGCTCAGGAGCCGCACCGCGGGCCCTGGGTCCGGCCACGCCCGAGCAGCAGGCGCAGCGCATCCTGCTGGTCGACGACAACCGCGACGCCGCCGACAGCCTGGCCATGCTGCTCGAGATTTGCGGCCACGAGGTGACCATTGCCTACGACGGCGCCGAGGCCCTGCATGTGGCGCCGCGCTGCCGCCCGCATATCGCGCTGATCGACCTGGCCATGCCCGGCATGGACGGCTTCGAGGTAGTGCGCGCCATGCGCGGCGTGGCCGGCACCGAGCTGACGCGCTTCGTGGCGCTGACCGGCTTCGCCCAGCCGGCGGACCGGCAGCGTACCGAGGCAGCCGGCTTCGACGCGCACCTGGTCAAGCCGGTGGAGCTGGAAACGCTGTTCGGCACCATCGCCCGGCTGCGCCCGCCGGAGTGACCCGCTCCGGCACCGAACCCGACCTTCGCCAATCCCAAACACGCGCCTGCCGGCGCTGCGACACACTGACAGCCATTCCATCGCAACAGATCACAGAAAGGAGACAGCGATGCAGGGTTGGATCCGGCGTGCAGCCGCGGGGCTGGTATTTGCGTTCGCGGCCACGGCCGCCGGTACCGCGCTGGCGGACTATCCCGACAAGCCGGTGCGGCTGGTGGTGCCCTTCCCGCCCGGCGGCGCCACCGACCTGCTGGCGCGCGAGATCGGCAACGCACTGTCGGCGCGGCTGCACCAGCCGGT
Source organism: Cupriavidus sp. FW305-46 (assembly GCF_058787075.1). Lineage (NCBI taxonomy): Bacteria > Pseudomonadati > Pseudomonadota > Betaproteobacteria > Burkholderiales > Burkholderiaceae > Cupriavidus > Cupriavidus sp. FW305-46. The sequence continues at coordinate 127,960 of NZ_JBYSZI010000003.1, read as the reverse complement.
GGTGATCGACAACCGGCCCGGCGCCGGCGGCAACCTGGCGGCCATCGCGGTGGCGCGGGCCCCGGCCGACGGCTATACGCTGCTGTTCGGCACCTTCGGCTCGCTGGCGGTCAACAAGAGCCTCTATGACAAGCCTGGCTACGATCCGCTGAAGGACTTCGCGCCGGTGGCTTCGGTCGCCTACCTGCCCAACGTGCTGGTGGTGCATCCCAGCGTGCCGGCGCGCACCGTGCAGGAGCTGCTGGCGCTGGCGCGCAAGGAGCCGGGCAAGCTGACCTATGGCTCGTTCGGCAACGGCTCCTCGTCGCACCTGGCGGGCGAGCTCTTCACCCACCTGGCGGGTGTCAATATCACGCACATTCCGTACAAGGGCAGCGCCGCGTCGATGACCGACCTGATCGGCGGGCGCATCACCATGATGTTCGACAGCGTCTCGACCGCGCTGCCGTATATCCGCGACAACCGCGTGCGCGCGCTGGCGGTGACCACGCAGAAGCCCTCTGACCAGCTCCCCGGCGTGCCCACGCTGGCCGCCGCCGGCGTGCCCGGCTACGAGCTGACCGCGTGGTTTGGCGTGGCCGCGCCGGCCGGCACGCCCAAGGCAGTGATCGACCGCCTCAACGGCGAGATCGTGGCGGCGCTGAAGCAGCCTGACCTGGCCGCCAGGCTGGCCAGCCAGGGCACCGTGCCCTTCCCCGCCACGCCGGCGCAGTTCGGCAGCTATATCCGCGCGCAGTACGAGAAGTGGGACAGCCTGATCAAGTCGGCCAACATCAGGCTGGACAACTGATGGCCTGAGCTCAGGCCGTGTCCGGCGCGCCGAAGCGCCACGACAGCCGGCGCGCCGCCTGCCGCACCAGCGCGGCAGTGGCGCCTGCGGTGCTGCTGTCAAAGCTGCCGCTCGAGCCCATCACGGCGATCACCAGCGCCAGGCTGCCGGTGTGGTCGAATACCGGCGCCGCCAGCGTGTCGATGCCCGGCACCGGGTGGCTCAGCGCATTGTCGAGCCGGGCCGCGCGCACCTGTGCCAGGCGCCCGGCGTAGGCCGGCGCCAGCTTGCCGCCGGGTTCAAGCACTTCGGCCGCGGCGGCGCCGGCCATGCGCAATTCGTCCTTTTCCAGCAAGCCCGCCAGCACGTTGGCTGGCAGGTATGCCGCGGCGGTGCGGCCAATCGCGGTATGGACCAGCGACAGCACCGTGCCCACGCGCAGGCTTACGTGCTGGGGCCGCGCCGATTCCTCCAGCCGGACCACCGTGGGCCCCAGCGGCCCCAGCACTGCCATGGCCACGCTCAGGCCGGTGGCGCCGGCCAGCTCGATCACCTCCGGTTCCGCCTCACGCGTCGGCGACAGCCGCTGCAGCGCGATCAGTCCCAGCTCCAGCCCCAGCGGTCCGCACAGGTAGTTGCCCGCGGCATCGCGCGCCAGCAGGCCGGTCTTCTGCAGGCTGACCAGATGCGGGAACGCCTTGGCCGGCGGCATGCCCGCGGCCAGCGCCAGGTCGCGCAGTGCCAGCGGCCGGCCGGCGGCCACCAGTGCCACCAGCAGCTGGCCGGTGCTGTCCAGCGACTGGATGCCGCGCTGCGGCTTGCCGCCTTCCAGGTCTTGCTGGGCTTCTGTCGCGCTGCTCATGCCGGGCGTCCCTGTTCATCACGCAGCGCGGCGCCGATGTCCGCCGCTGCGGCCAGCAGGGCCTGCGCCGCCGCGCCGCGCCAGTCCACCTCGATGGCACCGGTCGATCCCACCAGGGTCAGCACCAGCCGCAGCACGCCAGCGGCGTCCAGCACCGGCACGCTGAGGCTGCTGACGGCCGGGCTGGGCGTGTCGATGCTGCGCTCGATGCCGCGCGCTCGGATTTCTCCCAGCCTGGCGCTGAAGGCGGCCAGGTCGGACTCGGCCGCGCCCGGCTGCTGTGCGCGCCACAGCGGCTGCCACAGTGCCGGCGGCTGGAACGCACAGAACACGCGCCCGGTAGCCGTGGCGGCCAGTGCCATCACCGTGCCCACGTGCAGGTTGACATGCAGCGGCGCGCTGGCCGGCACATAGCGCACGATGGTCGGGCCCTGTGGCCCGGCAATGCTGATTGCCACGCTGAAGCCGGACGCCTGCGCCAGCGCATCCACCCGGGGTTGCGCGGCGCGCCAGGCGGCGTCCTGCTCCAGGTGCAGCATGCCCAGCTGCAGCGACAGCGGCCCGGGCTCGTAGCGGCCGGAGAGGTGGTCGCGCTTGATCAGGCCCAGCCGCGTCAGGCTGACCAGGTAGGCATGCGCCTGGGCCGGCGCCAGCTGCGCCGCCTCGGCCAGCGCGGCCAGCGGCATTGGTGCGCGCGCGGCGGCCAGCGCCGCCAGCAGGCGCCCGCCCACCTCCACGCTCTGGATGCCGCGCTGTGCCTTGTCGGCACGCGCAGCGGGCTCGTCCGCCTGCGTTCCTGCTTCCCCAGCCTTGCGCCTGGCCATTGCCATCCTGTGTGATCGGAAAACCCGGATATTAATCGAACGCCTCCCGTTGCCGTGCACACGGGGGTTTACCCGAACAAGCTCCACCTGCTTCTGATGGCGCTTTCGGCACGCCTCAATTATTTGTCATAGGCTAATCATTTCGCTATTGATTAATTTTTCAACGTTTCCTAAGATTGCACTACCCCGTCCGAACACGGCGACCCACGCCGTCAGACATCCATAGAAACGGGGGCGAGACAGCCCGCGCGGCCAGCGCAACGCAGCCATCGTGCCCCGACCGGTGCCGTCTCGCCTCCCCACACAAAGGAAAGACGCCATGTCCAAGGCATTCGCATCGCAGGCCGACCTGGAAGCCAAGCAGGTCACCTTCACCCAGCTGTCGGAAAACGCCTGGGCCTACACCGCCGAGGGCGATCCCAATTCGGGCGTGGTCATCGGCGACGACGGCGTGCTGATCGTCGACACCACCGCTACGCCGGCCATGGCGCAGGACCTGATCGCCCGCATCCGCACCATCACCGACAAGCCCATCAAGTACGTGGTGCTGTCGCACTACCACGCGGTGCGCGTGCTGGGCGCGTCGGCCTACTTCGCCGAAGGCGCGCAGCAGGTCATCGCCAGCCGCGGCACCTACGAGATGATCGTCGAGCGCGGCGAGGCCGACATGAAGTCCGAGATCGAGCGCTTCCCGCGCCTGTTCGCGGGGGTCGAGACCGTGCCCGGCCTGACCTGGCCGACGCTGGTGTTCGAGAAGGAAATCACGCTGTTCCTGGGCAAGCTGGAAGTGCGCATCGCCCACCTGGGCTCGGGCCATACCAAGGGCGACACCGTGGTCTGGCTGCCGCAGCAGAAGGTGCTGTTCTCCGGCGACCTGGTCGAGTACGACGCCGCCTGCTACTGCGGCGACGCCCAGCTGGAAGACTGGCCGGCCACGCTGGACGCGCTGCAGGCACTCAAGCCGGAAAAGCTGGTGCCCGGCCGCGGCCCCGCGCTGACCACGCCGGAGGAAGTGGAGAAGGGTATCGCCTACACCAAGGACTTCGTCACCACGCTGTTCCAGGCCGGCAAGGAAGCCGTGGCCGAGAAGCTCGACCTGAAGGCCGCGATGGCGCACACCCGGCGCGCGATGGACCCCAAGTTTGGCCAGGTCTTTATCTACGAGCACTGCCTGCCCTTCGACGTCTCGCGCGCCTATGACGAGGCCAGCGGTGTCCGCCACCCGCGCATCTGGACGGCCCAGCGCGACAAGGAAATGTGGGCCGCACTGCAGGACTGACCTCCAAAAAGAACAAGTCGGGCAACAAGCTATGGATGGAGACACAGGCATGAGCAGCATCGATTACCAGCGGCTGTCGTTCGAGTACCAGCCCTGCGCCGAGCAACAGAAAGGGGCCGATCCGGCCGCCCACCCGGTCGTCGTGGTCGGCGCCGGGCCGGTCGGCCTGGCCACCGCCATCGACCTGGCGCAGCGCGGCGTGGCCGTGGTGCTGGTGGATGACGACTGCACGCTGTCCACCGGATCGCGCGCAATCTGTTTTTCCAAGCGCACGCTGGATATCTTCGACCGGCTGGGCTGCGGCGAGCGCATGGTCGACAAGGGCGTGCGCTGGCACGTCGGCAGGGTGTTCCTGCGCAACCAGCAGGTCTACAGCTTCGACCTGCTGCCCGAGAGCGGCCACCGCCGCCCGGCCTTCATCAACCTGCAGCAGTACTACCTCGAAGGCTACCTGCTCGAGCGCGCGCAGGCGCTGCCCAATATCGATATCCGCTGGCGCAACAAGGTGGTCGGGCTGCAGCAGCGCGCCACGCCAGAGCCCGGCGTGGTGCTGACCATCGAGACGCCTGAAGGCTGCTACCCGCTGGCGGCACGCTACGTGGTGGCCGCCGACGGTTCGCGCAGCCCGATGCGCAAGCTGCTGGGCCTGGACAGCAAGGGCCGCACCTTCCGCGACCGCTTCCTGATTGCCGACGTGAAGATGGAAGCGGATTTCCCGAGCGAGCGCTGGTTCTGGTTCGACCCGCCCTTCCACCCGAACCAGTCGGTGCTGCTGCACCGCCAGCCGGACAATGTCTGGCGCATCGACTTCCAGCTCGGCTGGGACGCCGACCCGGAGCTGGAGAAAACACCGGAGCGCGTGATCCCGCGGGTGCAGGCGCTGCTGGGCAAGGACGTGAAGTTCGAGCTGGAATGGGTCAGCGTCTATACCTTCTCCTGCCTGCGCATGGACAGCTTCCGCCACGGCAACATCCTGTTCGCCGGCGATGCCGCGCATGGCGTGTCGCCGTTCGGCGCGCGTGGCGCGAACAGCGGCATCCAGGACGCCGAGAACCTGGCCTGGAAGCTGGCCTATGTGCTGCAGGGCCATGCCTGCGACAAGCTGCTGGACACCTACGCCAGCGAGCGCGAATACGCCGCCGACGAGAACCTGCGCAACTCCACCCGTTCCACCGACTTCATCACGCCCAAGAGCGCGGTCAGCCGCGTGTTCCGCGATGCGGTGCTGACCCTGTCCAGGCGCCATGCGTTTGCGCGCACCCTGGTCAACAGCGGGCGGCTGTCGGTGCCCGCGGTGCTGCAGGATTCGCCGCTGAACACCGCTGACGACGCCCAGGACTATGCCTGCAAGCTGGTGCCTGGCGCGGTCTGCTGCGACGCGCCGGTATCCGGCGCGCAGGGCGCGGGCTGGCTGCTGTCGCACCTGGGCGGGGACTTCACGGTGCTGGTGTTCGGCAGCCCTGACGCCATCGATGCGGCCACGCTCGCCGGCCTCGCCGCGCTGAAAGACAGCGGCGTGCCGCTGCAACTGGTCTACGTGACCGACGCCGCGCAGCTGGCGGTGACCTGCACCAATGCCACCGTGCTGCGCGACGACGAGGGCCTGGCCGCCGCGCGCTACGGTGCCACGCCCGGCACCTGCTACCTGGTCCGCCCGGACCAGCATGTCTGCGCCCGCTGGCACCACCCCGACCCGGCCGCGATCCGCGCCGCGCTGGCGCGCGCCACCGGTGCCGATCTGCGCGCCCCGCAGCCCGGCCGCATGGCCGCCTGAGACCGGCCAGACCTCACCGCGGAGACTCCCGTGCCCAATATGCTCAACACCCAACCCAACCTGGCGCGTCCCGACGACTTCTACGAAGCGCTGATCGAGATGCACCGCGACCTCGACGAGGTACAAAGCCAGGCCGCCAATGCGCAGCTGATCCTGCTGCTGGCCAACCATATCGGCGACCACGATGTGCTGCTGGCCGCCATGGCCACCGCGCGCGAAGGCGTGACCGAAATGCCCGCCGCCACGCCAGCCTGACCCGACACAGGCGCGGCACCGCCGCGCCTGTGCTGTTCTTTTCCCGGCACCATCCCGGGCCAACGCGCGCAAGACGCTGCCCACTGGCGGAACCCTCCGGCTGCCCGCCGCCGCAGCCACCACCGTACGGAGACAACGTTCATGAGCCATCCGGTCTCAGGGGATCTTTCGTCCCTATCCAGCCTGACGTCCCCCACCCTGCCTCCCGCAGCACTGGCTGCGCACGATGAAGATGCGCTCTACCGCAAGGTCTGGCTGCGCATCATCCCGTTCCTGTTCGTCTGCTACGTGGTGTCGTTCCTGGACCGCATCAACATCGGCTTCGCCCAGTTGCAGATGAAGCAGGACCTCGGCTTCAGCGACGCCATGTACGGCCTGGGCGCTGCTGTCTTCTACGTCGGCTACGTGCTGTGCGAAGTGCCCAGCAACATGCTGCTGGCGCGCTTTGGCGCGCGGCGCACGTTCACGCGCATCATGGTGCTGTGGGGCCTGGCCTCGGTGGCGATGATGGCCGTCTCCACCCCGGCGCAGTTCTATACGCTGCGCTTCCTGCTGGGCGTGTTCGAAGCCGGCTTCTTCCCCGGCATCGTGCTCTACCTGACCTACTGGTTCCCGGCGCGCCGCCGCGCCGCGGTGATGGCGGTCTTCTTTGCCGGCGTGGCGGTGGCGGGTGTGCTGGGCGGGCTGGTGTCCGGCTGGATCATGCGCGACATGGCCGGCGTGCTCGGCCTGCAAGGCTGGAAGTGGATGTTTGCGATCGAGGGCGCGCCCGCGGTGCTGCTGGGCCTGCTGGCCGCGCGCTGCCTGGTGGATGGCCCGCAGCAGGCCGGCTGGCTGACCGACCGCGAGCGCGCCCACCTGGCGCGCGACACCGCCGCGCAAGCACATGCCGGCGGCCATTCGCTGCACGCGTTGCGGCAGGTGCTGCGCAACCCGCGCGTGTACCTGTTCGCGTTTATCTATTTCTCGCTGACCTGTGGTTCGCTGGCGCTGAGCTTCTGGATGCCGCTGATGATCCGCGACTTCGGCATCACCGACGTGATGTCGGTCAGCCTGTATTCGGTGGTCCCCAATGCCGTGGGCGCGGTCGGCCTGCTCCTGATCGCGCGCCATTCCGACCGCACCGGCGAGCGCCACCGCCACTTCCTGCTGTGCACGGCAGGCGGCGCGCTGGCCCTGGCGGCGCTGACCCTGCACCTGCCCAGCCTGGCGCTGATGCTGGCCATCCTGTCGGTGGCCGCGGTGCTGATCTTTGCCGCGCTGCCGGTGTTCTGGTCGCTGCCGCCCAGCTACCTGCCGGGCGCGGGCACGGCCGCCGGCATCGCCTTCATCAGCAGCATCGGCATCACCAGCGGCATCGTCAGCCCGTGGGTGATCGGGCAGATCAAGACCCGGACCGGCAGCCTGGACCATGCGCTCTACCTGCTGGCGGCGCTGCTGCTGGCCAGCGGCCTGGCCATGTGGCTGGGCGTGCCAAGGCAGCCCGCGCGGCCGGCCTGAACCGGGCCGCAGGCATCGTCAAGACCGGAATGTCCGCACCCGCGGGGTGCGGCGTTCAGTGAGATCGGCCGCAGGGGATGACCGAGGCGATTTCCTCGCGCATCACCTCGACCACGTCGTCGATCTCCAGCCCTTCGGCCGTGACCAGCACGTCCTGGCCGCGGCCGATCGCGTAGACCACGCCGCGCCAGCGGCCGGGCTCGACGGCCTCGCACAGGCGAATATTGAATTCGGTGTCCTGATCCTGGCTATACACCGTCACCAGGTCGCCCACCTGGGGAGTGCGCACCGCTTCTCCGTCGAACGCCCGGGCCACCACGGTCACCGGCGACTGCGTCAGCCCCCTGGCAAATCTTGCACGCATGGTCCGCTCCTCTTTTTGCGATCCAAGTCCAGCTTACAAGAGGCCCGACAAATAACCAGGGATTTCCATCGAAAAGTGGAACCCGGTGCCCTTTGCGCCTGTCAGACGGCGCCGGATAGACAGCGCGCACAGATGCGCCACAATGAAAGCATCGATCATCGAGGAGACCCACCATGGGCAGCAACATACACGTCGTACCGCACGACGAAGGCTGGGATGTGATCCACGAGGGTGCGCGCTATGCAGAATCGCACCACGCCACCCAGGAAGAAGCAGTTGCGGCCGGCACCACGAAGGCGCAGAGCGAGCATGTCGAGCTGCTGATCCACGGCCGCGACGGCCAGATCCGCTCGCGCAGCAGTTTCGGCCACGATCCGCGCACCATTCCGGGCTGATCCCGGCCACGGGTCAGGCCCCGCTGAGGACTCCGGCGCTGTTATCCCGGATACCGATGCGACATGCCACACCACCGGGCTGACCCCCGCGCCGCCGCCGCGATTGCGGCCGCGGCGGTTCCGTTGCCGCCCATCGACGACCCGGCGGCAAGCCCGTTCCGCGGTCCGTTTGCCAATGCCACCGGCGTGCTGGCCGATTTGCTGGCCCGACACCGCGTGGTGCTGCTGGGCGAGAGCACGCATGGCACCGCCGAGTTCTATCATGCCCGCGCCGCGCTGACGGCGCACCTGGTGGCCCGGCACGGATTCCGCATCATCGCGGTCGAGGCAGACTGGCCAGATGCCGCGGCAGTCGACCGCCACGTGCGCGGCCGCCCGCCACAGCCGGCCGAATCACCCGGCGCAGCCTTTACACGCTTCCCGGTCTGGATGTGGCGCAACCTGGAGGTGGCGCGCTTTATCCGCTGGCTGCACACGCACAATGAAACCCTGGCGCCTGCGCAGCGCACTGGATTCTTCGGCCTCGATATCTACAGCCTGCGCGCTTCCATGGCTGCAGTGCTGGCCTACCTGGAGGGCGTAGATCCACAGGCCGCCCGAGCGGCGCGCGAGCGCTATGGCTGCCTGGAACCGTGGGGCAGGGATCCGGCGCGCTATGGGCGTGCCGTGCTGCACGGCACGCATGCCGACTGCGAGGATGCCGTCGTCGCACAGTTGCAGGCGCTGCTGGACAAGCGGCTGGCCTATGCCCGGGCGGGCCACGAGGACTTTCTCGATGCCGCGCAGAACGCGCGCCTGGTCGCTTCAGCCGAGCGCTACTACCGCGTGATGTATCACGGCAGCGACGACAGCTGGAACCTGCGCGACACACATATGTTTGAAACCCTGGCGCATCTGCTGCAGGCGCATGGCCCGCAAGCGCGCGCGGTGGTATGGGCGCACAACTCGCATATCGGGGATGCTTCGCAGACCGAGATGGGCGCCAGCCAGGGGCAGCTGAATATCGGCCAGCTGTGCCGCGAGTCCTTCGGCGACGCCGCCGCGCTGGTTGGCTTCAGCACTTACGACGGCACCGTCGCCGCGGCGACATCGTGGGACGGCCCGATGGAAATCAAGCAAGTGCGCCCTGCCCGTGCCGACAGCTACGAGCACCTGTTCCATGCGGCCGGCCATGCGCAAGCCTGGGTCGACCTGCGCGGCCCATCCGGCGCCGCCAACGGCGGCGTGCTGGCCGATGTGCGTCAGCTGCTGATGCCGGCCCGGCAGGAGCGCTTTATCGGGGTGATCTACCGCCCCGAGACCGAACTGCAGAGCCACTATGCGCGCGCCACGCTGCCGCGGCAATTCGATCTGCTGTTGTGGTTCGACCGTACGCGCGCGGTCCCGGCGCTGCCGGCGGAGCCCGCGCCGGGCGCGCCGGAGACCTGGCCTTACGGGCTCTGAAGTGGCCGCCTGGTCGCTTGTACGGAAGCTCATCCGCCGGTGCGGTCCGGCGCAACCTGGATGCGATTGACGATCTCGCGCACGCCGTCACAGCCGCGGACGCAGGCTTCGACTGCATCGCAATCGGCCTGCGCGCCGATCGCGCCGCGCAGCGTCACGCGGCCTTGCGCCACGTCCACGGCCACCTCGCTCACGTCGAGGCCGGCGTCCCACAGGCGCGAGCACAAGGCCGCCTGCAGCGCGATATCCGCTGCAGTCGCGGCATTGCCACGGGGATTGGCTGGGTTCGGGGAACCGGTCATGCGCGCACTCTCCCGTCCGTGGGAACAACGCCTCAGTAGGTACGCATGCCGTGGCCCGGATGCGCTTGCGCTGCGCCAGTGCGCGCCACGTGCAAGTGGTTGACCAGATCCTTCACGCCGAAAACCTCGTCGGCAATATCCTCGATCCGGTACTTCTGCAGCCGGTCCGGCACACTGCCCTCCAGCGTCACCACGCCCTGCTCGACCCGGACTTCGACATCGTTGAGGTCCAGCCGCGCGCTGCGCGAGAGCTGCTCGCACAGGTCTTCGAGAATGCGCTCGTCCGTGCGCTGGTAGTTGCGCGGCCCCACCGGACGCGCCCGCTGCGGCCCGCCCCGGTAGAGATCCATGCGCTCGTTGTAGCCGGTGAACTGGCGGTAAGGATCGGCCTGGCCCCGGGCGCGCGGCGCCGGCGCGTCCGGCGGCAAGCGCTCCGGGCGCCATTCCCAGGCCCCGCGGCGCCCGCCAGACTCGTCCGGGTCCACCGGCTCGTCATAGTCGTAGACCCCGTAGGCGCCCACGTAGTGACTGCGCATATCGGCTTCAGGCACCGCGCTCTCGTGCCATGGCTGGCCGCGCCAGTTGTCTCTGCGATCCATCGTCGTCTCCGCTTGCCCCGATTCGTCAATCAGTCTGCGTCCCGCTACTTCTGCCGCGGCGGCACCAGCCCGCGGTCCGGCGCGCGCAGTTCGCCCTTGCGCAACTGCCGCACCGCGCACGCCAGCGCGCGCGCCACGTTGTCCACTTCGCTCTGCACGCCAGTGTCTTGGTCCAGTGCCACGTGGCTGGTGGCATAGGGCTCGTAGTAGCCGATATACCGGTCCAGCCGCGCCTGCGGGCCCGCGTCGATCAGGCCCATCCAGTCGAGCCAGTCGGCCAGCGCGCGGCGCACGCCCTCGGTGCCGGCCACGTCGCCGTGCACCACCAGCCCGTAGGCGCGCCCGGACAGGTGCTTGGGATAGTCCCAGCCGGACAGCTCCATCGCCTTGGCGCGCACCACGTCCTTGCCATGCGTGCTGGTGGGATCGGGATTGCCGCCGTCGGCACAGACCAGCCGGTCCATCATCAGCTTCAGCGGGCTGGCGGCCTGGTACCAGTACACCGGCGTCACGATCAGCACGCCGTGGCAGGCCGCCCAGCGCGGATAGATTTCATTCATCCAGTCGTTGACCTGGCCCAGCGCATGGTTGGGATAGCAGCTGCACGGCCAGTGGCACAACGGCATTGCCGTCGACACGCACGCCTTGCACGGATGGATGCGCAGGTCGGCATCCGAAGCGAGGAGGCTCAGGTCGAGCAGGTCGACCTCGATGCCGTCCGCCTCCAGCCGTTCCCGTGCGCGCGCGGCCAGGCGCCAGGATTTCGATATCTCGCCCGGGCAGGTGTAGTCGTTGCGCGCCGCGGCGCACACCAGCAGCACGCGCGACGGCGTGGCGGGATCGGCCTGGCGCTCCTGTGCGCTCCGCACGGCCTCGCTGGCGGCGCGCCACTCGTCGGAGAGCTCGTAGTCCGGATCGGCATAGCCGGGCCCGGCCTTATGCGTGCGGGGTGCCTTGCGGCCTTCCTGATAGGCATCCCAGGCGATGTGTTCGAGGCGGTCCAGCGCCTCATCCTCCTGCCGGTATGCGGGATCCGCGAAGCGCGCAAGAAAGCGCTGGCGGAACGTGTCGCGCGCCAGGGGGGTGGTCACCTGGCCCTTGCGCACATCTTCCGGGTTGCCGGGATGGCGCGGCGCACGCGGCGCATCCTGCGATGGCCGGGCTGGCTTGGGCGGGTGCTCGGGCATGACGGTCTCCGTACGGGATGCATGTCCCGCAGACATGCAAGATGAGCGCCATCCCCGGGGGGCATGCATTGCGCGCGGCGCCCTGCGTGGCGGCCGACCGCGCGTGCAATTCATTCGTTGCCTTGTAAGAAATGCGGTCTCGGCCGGCGGCTACGGGCTTGCCTGCGGCGTCCGGTACTGCTGCTGCAGCACGCGAAACAGCTCGTGGCTGACCTGCGCCCCACGGTACTGGCGGCGCACCACGGCGCGCAGGCGCGTGCCCAGCACCTGCGTGCGCAGGGCCCGCGCATAGCGCCGCTGCACGGCGTGCTCGCGCTTGCTGACCTCCTGCAGGATGGACCGGTCCGAGCCGTGCTTGCCGATCGCGCTTCCGGCCGACGCAGCCGGGGCTGCCGTCATGTCGGGCAGCTGCCCCAGGTCAAGCAGGCACGCCTGCAGCTCCCGCGCCGCTTGCGCAAACGCATTGGCGCGGCTGGTGAGCAGCGATTTCAGGTGGGGATTGGCCGCGGCCAGCGCTGCGCCGCGGCAGCCAAGCTCGCCTTCGCGCGATGCCGCGATCAGCGCATTGAGCAACAGGATCTTCTTCTTCGCCATGACACACCTGCCCTGGTCCGCGCGCGGACCCGTGAAGTCACCGATCGGGGCCGGCTGCCGCCGGCGGTTGCTCGCTCGCGCCGGACGTGCGCCGCACACCGGGCTCGTGCAAGGATAGCGGCTCGTTCCGCGCGCCGCCAGTGGCCGCAAGCGCGCGCTGCGAGGCGGGCGGCCACGCCTTGCGGGCCTCGCGCATGCCGCGCAGGTTCATCGCGATCAGCGCCAGCTGCAGGACCACCAGCGCCTTGGCGCCGCCGTGCCAGCCCCAGGCAATCCACAGCACGTTGCTGGCAAGGAAGACCCAGAAGCCGGCGCGCCGGCGCGCGCTCCGGCGTGAGCCGACCAGCCAGGTGGCCACCACCGTCACCACCATCGCAGGCCATTGCGCTGCCTCCAGCCACCAGTCCATGCGCCTCCTTCCGCGGCCTTCCCACCGTGCCGGGAACAACACGCGCTGCCAGAGAGCGGCAAGAAGCGTACCGGCTGGACACCGCGCTCGCATCGGCCCCATTGCCCTGCGCGTTCTTTCCATCGGCACGGGGCGCGCCGGTAGTTTTTACAAGCAGTAAGGCATCGCGCACATGAGATGCCGCGGCGCTTGCCCTTGAGGTGCCTTGGCTGGGCGCGCAATTGGAGACTGGCCGGGCGCGCTGGCACGCACTTCGCATGGCTGTGCCATCCCGCCGGCCGGCCGCAAGGCGCCGGACCGGGATTTTGTTGCTCCGTCGGAGCGAAACACCGGGAGGATTTTGTGCGGATCTGCCAGATCGACCTGACCGGAACGCCCGATGCCGATGAACACGCGCTCCAGCGCGTGGCGGCACTGGGCTTCGACCACGTACTGATCGGCGGCTGGCCGCACCTGCCCGGCGAAGACGCTTTCGCGGCTTGCGCCCGGCACGGGCTGGCCCCGCTGCTCGACATCTCACTGGACCGCTATGCGGTCGACCCCGCCGACGGCAGCGGGCCCGCACCCGACCCTGGCTGGATCGACAGTGCGCTCCCAGCCTTCGCCCCACACGAGACCGACAGCCACATCCCCGGCGCGCGCCTGCGCTGGCATGACCAGCAAGCGGCCGACGCGCTGGTGCTGTGGTGGGCGGCCCGGCTACGCCAGGCCTGGGCGGCAGGCGCGGCGGGCTTCTGCTGCCGTGCGCCGGCACGCGTGCCCGGCAGGCATTGGGCCGCGCTGACCGTTACGCTGCGCAGCGATGCCGTGCCGGCACAGGCGCGCGGTGCGCCATGCTTCCTGGCATGGACGCCGGGGCTGACGCCGGCGCAACTGGATGAGCTGGCGCCCGCCGGCTTCGACGGCGCGTTCTGCTCGCTGCCGTGGTGGGATTTTCGCAGCCCCTGGCTGACCGAGGAAATCGCGCGCCTGCGCCCCTTCGGCCGGGTGCTGGCCGCCCCCGCGCTGACGCCGGCAAGCCATGACGCGCTCAGCGCGCGGCGTGCGCTGTGGACCGCCGCGGCGATCGGCGACGGCATCCTGGTGCCGGCCGGCTTCGAGACCGGCGGCGCGCTGGCACGCGACCCGCTGGCCGCGGATGGCGCCCCGCATCAGGGCGTGCCGTACGACATCACCCACGAGCTGCTGGAAACCAATACCTGGCTGGCTGCGCGCGATCCGGCGCCGGCACTGGCCGTGCGCCTGCTGAGCGGACCCGACGCGCCGCTGACGGTGCTGGCACGGCTGCCGGTGCCGGACGGCGCCTGCCCCGCTCCCGACGCGGCCGGCACCCGTAGCGACCCAGAGGTACCGGACGGTGCCCCCGCCCTGGCAGTGGTGCTCAATCCGGACCCCGCGGCGCCCGGCACGCTGGGCGCCGACCGCGTGCTGAGCGCGCTGCCGCACGCCAGCGCGCACCTGGAATCGTCACTGGGCGGTCCGGGCGGGACGGTCGATGCCAACTATCGGCTCGATGCGCTGGCCAGCATCACGCTGGCGCCGGCCGACATCCGCCTCTATGAAGTGCCACCGGTGCCCCTGACGCGGCCCGGCATGCCGGCAGCCGACGCGCGCGCGCCGCACGGCCATGAAACGCTGGCCGCCACCGGCCTGGGCAGCGTGGTGGCGGCGATGGAGGCCCCGCGGATCGCCATCGAGCACGTCGAACCCGCCTGCAACGAAGGCCGCTTCGCGGTGCGGCGCGTGGTGGGCGAGCGCGTGACCGTCAGTGCCGATATCTGGATGGATGGCCACGACAAGCTTGCCGCCACGGTGTTGTGGCGTGCGCCGGGCGAGACTGACTGGCACCAGGCGCCGATGCAGCCCGTGATCAACGACCGCTGGGAAGGCAGTTTCCCGCTGGTGGCGCTGGGCCGGCATGAATTCACGGTCGAGGCCTGGCGCGACACCTTCGCCAGCTGGCTCGACGAGATCGGCAAGAAGCGCGCGGCCGGCCTCAACGTGGCGCTGGAGATCGAGGAAGGCGCGCGGCTGGTGGCCGATGCGCTGCTGCAGCCTGCCAGGAACGGGAAGCTGGGCAATGGCGGGAAGAACAGCCGGACGGCAACCGCGGACACCGAGCTCTCATCCATCGTCGACGAACTGATCACCGCTGCCGGCGATGACGCTCGCCGGCAGGAGATCCTGCTGTCGCCACGCACCGCGGCCGCGATGCAGGCGGTGATGGCAACCCCGGCGGGGCGCCCGTTTGCCTCGCGGCATCCGGTGGCCATGCCGGTCGAGGCCGATCGCCTGGCCGCGCGCTACGCCAGCTGGTACGAGCTGTTCCCGCGTTCGCAAAGCAACGACGAGACCCGCCACGGCACCTTCGACGATGTCATCGCCAGGCTGCCCGCGATTCGCGCGATGGGCTTCGACGTGCTCTACTTCACGCCGATCCACCCGATCGGCCGCACCCACCGCAAGGGCCGCAATAACAGCCTGCGTGCCGAGCCGGGCGATCACGGCAGCCCCTACGCCATCGGCGGCGCGGAAGGCGGCCACGATGCGCTGCATCCCGAGCTGGGCACCTTCGAAGACTTCCGCCGCCTGCGCGACGCGGCCGCTGCCCATGGCCTGGAGCTGGCGCTCGACTTTGCCATCCAGTGCTCACCCGACCATCCGTGGCTGAGGGACCACCCGGAGTGGTTTGCGCACCGCCCCGACGGTTCACTGCGCTATGCCGAGAACCCGCCCAAGAAGTACGAGGACATCGTCAACGTCGATTTCTACGCCGCGCCGCCCGCGGGCGCCGCGCTATGGCAGGCCCTGCGCGACGTGGTGATGTTCTGGGCCGACCAGGGCGTGCGCATCTTCCGCGTCGACAACCCGCACACCAAGCCGCTGCCGTTCTGGGAGTGGATGATCGCCGACGTGCGCGCGCGCCACCCCGACACCATCTTCCTGGCCGAGGCCTTCACCCGGCCCAAGATGATGGCGCGGCTGGCCAAGCTGGGCTTCAGCCAGTCGTACACGTACTTCACCTGGCGCAATGCCAAGTGGGAGCTGACCGAATACCTGACCGAGCTGACGCAAAGCCCGCTGCGCGACTTCTTCCGGCCGCACTTCTTCGTCAACACCCCTGACATCAACCCCTACTTCCTGCACCAGGGCGGGCGCCCCGCGTTCCTGATCCGCGCGGCGCTGGCCACGCTGCTGTCGGGGCTGTGGGGCATGTACAGCGGCTTCGAGCTGTGCGAGAGCGCGCCCTTTGTGCTGAACGGCAAGGTGCGCGAGGAATACCTCGATTCCGAGAAATACCAGCTGCGCGTGCGCGACTGGCAGCAGCCCGGCAATATCGTTGCGGAGATCTCACGGCTCAACGAGATCCGCGCCGGGCACCCGGCGCTGCAGAACCACCTGGGGCTGCGCTTCTACCATGCCGGTAGCGACGCCGTGCTGTGGTTCGCGCGCTTCATGCCGGGCACCGACTACCTGTTCGGCGACGACGTGCTGCTGGCCGCGATCAACCTGGACCCGCGCACGGCGCACGAGGCCGATATCGAAATCCCGTTGTGGGAATGGGGGCTGCCCGACCAGGCCGGCCTGGCGGTGCACGACCTGATGCACGGCCGGCGCTTCGAGCTGCGCGGCAAGCACCAGCGCATCCGGCTCGATCCGGCGCAACTGCCCTTCACGGTCTGGCATGTGCGCCCGCTTGAGCGTCCCGCCCCCCGCCCACCCGCGGCGCCGGCCTCGACCGACCCGCACGGCGCCTGACAGGCATACGTGGAGACACGGATGAAACGCCTTACCGAAACCGGCAGTGCCGCCCTGCTCAACGCCGATCCGCTCTGGTACAAGGACGCGATCATCTACCAGCTCCACATCAAGTCCTTCTACGACGCCAACGGCGACGGCGTGGGCGATTTTGCCGGGTTGCTGGCCAAGCTCGACTACCTGGTCAACCTGGGCGTGGACACGGTCTGGCTGCTGCCGTTCTATCCGTCGCCGCGGCGCGACGACGGCTACGACATCGCCGACTACCGCAACGTCCACCCCGACTACGGCACGCTGGCCGAGGCGCGCCGCTTTATCGCCGCGGCGCACGCGCGCGGGCTGCGCGTGATCACCGAGCTGGTGATCAATCACACCTCCGACCAGCATCCGTGGTTCCAGCGCGCGCGCGCCGCCAAACCCGGCTCGGCGGCGCGGCGCTACTACGTGTGGTCGGACCATGACCAGGCCTACGCCGGCACCCGCATCATCTTCTGTGACACCGAGAAGTCCAACTGGAGCTGGGACCCGGTGGCCGGCGCCTACTTCTGGCACCGCTTCTACTCGCACCAGCCGGACCTGAACTTCGACAACCCGCAGGTGCTCAACGAGGTGCTGTCGGTGATGCGCTACTGGCTCGACATGGGCGTCGACGGGCTGCGCCTGGACGCGGTGCCCTACCTGGTCGAGCGCGAAGGCACCAGCAACGAGAACCTGCCCGAGACCCATGCCGTCATCCGCCATATCCGCGCCCACCTGGACGCGCGCTTCCCCGGCCGCATGCTGCTGGCAGAAGCCAATATGTGGCCCGAGGACGCGCAGCAGTACTTCGGCCTGACCGGCCCGGAGCCGGAAGGCGACGAATGCCACATGGCCTTCCACTTCCCGCTGATGCCGCGCATGTACATGGCGATCGCGCGCGAAGACCGCTTCCCGATCACCGACATCATGCGCCAGACGCCGGAGGTGCCGCCCAACTGCCAGTGGGCCATCTTCCTGCGCAACCATGACGAACTGACGCTGGAGATGGTGACCAGCAGCGAGCGCGACTACCTGTGGGAGGTCTACGCCACGGACCGGCGCGCGCGCATCAACCTGGGCATCCGCCGCCGGCTGGCGCCGCTGATGGAGCGCGACCGCCGCCGCATCGAGCTGATGAACAGCCTGCTGTTCTCGATGCCGGGCACGCCGGTGATCTACTACGGCGACGAGATCGGCATGGGCGACAACATCCACCTGGGCGACCGCGACGGCGTGCGCACGCCGATGCAGTGGTCGCCCGACCGCAACGGCGGCTTCTCGCACGCCGACCCCGAGCGCCTGGTGCTGCCGCCGCTGCAGGGCCCGCTGTATGGCTACGAAGCCGTCAACGTCGAGGCGCAGGCGCGCGACCCGCATTCGCTGCTGAACTGGATGCGGCGCATGCTGGCGCTGCGGCGCAAGCACCGCGCCTTCGGCCGCGGCACGCTGCGCTTCCTGTTTCCGGGCAACCGCAAAATCCTGGCCTACCTGCGCGAATACGAGGACGAGCACATCATGTGCGTGGCCAACCTGTCGCGCGCGCCGCAGGCCGTCGAACTGGACCTGTCCGCCTTCAACGGCCGCGTGCCGGTGGAGATGATGGGCGCCACGCCGTTCCCGGCCATCGGCACGCTGACCTACCTGCTGACGCTGCCGCCTTATGGCTTCTACTGGTTCGTACTCAGTGACGAGGCGCAGCCCCCGTCATGGCACGTGGAAGCACCCGAGCAGATGCCGGACCAGATCACCCTGGTGATGCAGAACACGAGCCGGCCGGAGCTGACCGACGCCTCGCGCCGCATCATGGCCAGCGACGTGCTGCCGCACTACATCAGCCGGCGCCGCTGGTTCGGCGCCAAGCACGAGCGCATCGAGCGCATCGAACCGGCGTACCTGCTGCCATTTGCGCGCGGCAGCAGCGGCGAAGATGTCTACCTGGGCGAGGTCGAGGTGACCCTGCCTGGCCGCACCGAACGCTACCAGCTGCCGCTGGGCATCCTGTGGGACCGCGAGAGCGCCGACAGCGTGTCGCAGCTGGCACATGGACTGTCGATGGCGCGCGTGCGCCAGGGCAGCCGCGTGGGGCTGGCCACCGACGGTTTCGTGGTCGAGCCCTTTGCGCGCGAGGTGGTGCGCGCGCTGCGCAATGACGTGCAGATGCACGCCGGCAACGACATCATCCACTTCCGCGCCGAAGCCGGCCTGGCCGCGCTGGAACTGGAGCGCGACCCGATCGAATACATGTCGGCCGAGCAGTCCAACAGCTCGCTGTCCTACAACAACACCGCCGTGCTCAAGATGGTGCGCCGGGTCTCTGGCGGCATCCACCCCGAGGCCGAGATGACGCGCTACCTGACCGCGCAGGGCTATGCGCACGCGGCGCCGCTGCTGGGCGAGGTGGTGCGCACCGGACCGGATGGCGTGCCGCATACGCTGATGCTGCTGCAGGGCTATGTCCTGAACCAGGGCAATGGCTGGGACTGGACCCTGGACTACCTGGGCCGCGCCATCGATGACGCGCTGCCCTCGCAGGAGAGCGAGGACGAGTTTGCCGAGGCCATGAACGGCTACGCCGCGCTGGCTGGCACGCTCGGCCGCCGGCTGGCCGAGCTCCATTCGGTGCTGGCACGGCCCAGCGGCGACGACGCCTTCGCGCCGCTGCCGGCCACCGCAGGCGATGCGCGCGCGTGGGCCGAGCAAGCCCTGCGTGCGCTGCAGCGCGCGCTGACGCGGCTGGAGTCCGCGCCCGCCACCGTGCCGGGACCGGTGCGCCAGGGCTTCGAGGCCGACGTGCAGACCCTGCTGGCCGCGCGCGACGCGCTGCCCGCGCTGGTCGAACAGCTCGCCGCTGCCGCGCCGGGCAGCCTGCAGACACGCATCCACGGCGACTTCCATCTGGGCCAGGTGCTGATTGCGCAGAACGACACCTACCTGGTCGACTTCGAAGGCGAGCCCGGCCTGCCGCTGGACTGGCGCCGGCGCAAGACCTCGCCGCTGCGCGATGTGGCCGGGCTGCTGCGCTCGCTGGACTACGCCGCGGCCACGGTCGGCACCGACCGCCAGGAGCGCACCCACAGCGAACTGCCGCCGCAGCTGGCCGAACGCCGCGCGGTGCTGCTGGAGCGCTTCCGCAGCACCGCCAGCGAAGCCTTCCTGAACTCCTACCACCTGCACATGCAGGACTCGGGCACACCCTGGGTCGCGCCCGGCCAGCTGCAGCCATTGCTGGACCTGTTCCTGCTGGAACGGGCAGCCTATGAGGTCGACTACGAAGCCGCCAACCGCGTGGCGTGGATCGACCTGCCGGTCAGCGGCCTGGCGCGCCTGCTGCGCAAAGTGCTGGCGCCGGGAGACCAGCCATGAGCCCCGCCCATGGCACCCAACCCGGCATGCTGCCGGGCCACGAGCTCGAGGCCCTGCTTGGTGCGCGCCACCATGACCCGTTTGCGGTGCTGGGTCCGCACCCTGACGGCAACGGCACGCTGGTGCGCGCCTGCCTGCCAGGGGCGGCGTCGGTGCAGCTGACCGATGCCGGCGGCACGCCACTGGCGGAGATGGCGCAGCTCCATGGCGGCGGCGTCTTCGCCGCGCGGCTGCCGCGCGAATACAAGGGCAGTGCGCCCGATTACCGGCTGCGCGTGCAATGGTCCGACGGCACCGCGCAGTGCAGCGCCGACCCTTATGCCTTTGGCCTGCTGCTGGGCGAGCTGGACCTGCACCTGATCGCCGAGGGCCGCCACTTCGAGCTGGGCGCCTGCCTGGGCGCGCAGTGCCAGCGCGTGGACGGCATCGACGGCGTGCGCTTTGCCGTATGGGCGCCGAACGCGCAGCGGGTCTCGGTGATCGCTGACTTCAACGGCTGGCACCCGGCGCGGCACCCGATGCGGCTGCGCCACCCCAGCGGCATCTGGGAGCTGTTCATCCCCGCCGCGCTGGGCGCGCAGCCCGGCAGCCGCTACAAGTACGACCTGCTCGACCCGCACGGCACCGAGCTGCCGGACAAGGCCGACCCGCTCGCGCTGGCCACCGAGGCGCCCCCCGCCACCGCCTCGGTGGTGGCGGGACCGGACCAGGGCGCGCGCCCCTTCGCCTGGCATGACGCCGACTGGATGGCGCGCCGCGGCGGCACCGATGCCTATGCCGCGCCGATGTCCGTCTATGAAATCCATGCCCTGTCGTGGCTGCGGGCGGCCAACGACCCGCAACGCGGCTGGGAAATCCTGGCCGAGAGGCTGGTGCCGTACGTGCAGGAACTGGGCTTTACCCATATCGAGCTGCTGCCCATCACCGAGCACCCGTTTGGCGGCTCGTGGGGCTACCAGCCGCTGTCGCTGTATGCTCCCACCGCGCGGCTGGGGCCGCCGCAGGCCTTCGCCGCGTTTATCGACCGCTGCCACCAGGCCGGCATCGGCGTGATCCTGGACTGGGTGCCCGCGCATTTCCCGACCGATCCGCACGGGCTGGCGCGCTTCGACGGCACCGCGCTGTACGAGCACGAGGACCCGCGCGAGGGCTTCCACCAGGACTGGAACACCCTGATCTACAACCTCGGCCGCAACGAGGTGCGCGGCTTCCTGCTGGCCGGCGCGCTGCACTGGCTGGAGCACTTCCACGCCGACGGCCTGCGCGTGGACGCGGTGGCATCCATGCTCTACCGCGACTACAGCCGCGAGCCCGGCCAGTGGGTGCCGAACCGCTTCGGCGGCCGGGAAAACCTGGAAGCCGTCGACTTCCTGCGCGAACTGAACGCCGTGGTCCACGAACGCTGCCCCGGTGCGCTGACCATCGCCGAAGAATCCACCGCCTGGCCCGGCGTGACCGCCAGCGTCGCCAGCGGCGGGCTTGGCTTCGACTTCAAGTGGAACATGGGCTGGATGCACGACACGCTGCATTATCTCGGGCACGAGCCCGTCCATCGCGCCTGGCACCACCAGGACATGACCTTCGGGCTGGTCTATGCGTGGTCCGAGGCCTTCGTGCTGCCGCTGTCGCATGACGAGGTGGTGCACGGCAAGGCCTCGATGATCGGCAAAGTGCCCGGCGACGAGTGGCAGCGATTTGCCGGCCTGCGCGCCTACTACGGCTTCATGTGGGCGCACCCGGGCAAGAAGCTGCTGTTCATGGGCGGCGAACTGGCGCAGTGGCAGGAATGGAACCACGATGCCGAGCTTGACTGGGCCTTGCTGGACCACCCCATGCACCGCGGCATGCACACGCTGGTGCGGGACCTGAACCGCCTCTACCGGGAGCTGCCCGCGCTGCATGCGCTGGACCACCGCCCCGAAGGCTTCCAGTGGGTGGTGGGCGACGACAACCATAACAGCGTGTTTGCGTGGCTGCGCCGCGCGGGCCCATACAGCCGCGAAGTGGTGCTGGTGGTGGTCAACATGACCCCGGTGCCGCGCTATGGTTACCGGCTCGGGGTGCCGTATGCCGGCGCCTGGCAGGAATGCCTGAATACCGATGCCGCCGTGTATGGCGGCAGCAATGTCGGCAACAGCGGCGCGGTAGCGGCAGTGGACGTGCCTTCGCACGGGCAGCCGGCTTCGCTCGCGCTGACGCTGCCGCCGCTGGCCACGCTGGTGCTGCGCTTCGATCCGGGTGGCGGCATCCAGGGCGCATCGACATGAGCCGACAGTTCGCGGACCGGCTGCTGCCGGGCAAGCCGTATCCCCTCGGGGCCCACTGGGACGGCCTGGGTGTCAATTTCGCGGTGTTCTCGGCCCATGCCTCGCGCATCGACCTGTGCCTGTTCTCCGACAACGGGCGCAAGGAGCTGGCGCGCCTGCGGCTGCCGGAATGCACCGACGAGATCTGGCACGGCTACCTGCCCGATGCCGCGCTCGGCACCCTGTACGGCTACCGCGCGCACGGCCCCTACGATCCCCCGCACGGCCACCGCTTCAACCCGCACAAGCTGCTGCTGGACCCGTATGCGCGCCAGTTGAGCGGCCCGGTGCGCTGGTCCGATGCGCTGTTCGGCTACCGCCTGCAAAGCGCGCGCGGCGACCTGACACCGGACCGCCGCGACAGCGCCCCCACCATGCCCAAGGCGGTGGTGGTCGACGAGAGCTTCCACTGGGGCGACGACCGCCCGCCCGCGGTGCCGTGGCCGTCCACCGTCATCTATGAAGCCCACCTGCGGGGCCTGTCGATGCTGCGCGGTGACCTGCTGCCCAACCTGCGCGGTTCCTTCGCCGCGCTGTGCGACCCGCGCTTTATCGACCACCTGGTGCAGCTCGGCATCACCACCGTCGAGCTGCTGCCGGTCCACGCCATCCTGCAGGACCGCTTCCTGCTGGAGCGCGGACTGCGCAACTACTGGGGCTACAACACCATGGCGTACTTCGCGCCGGAGCCCGCCTACCTGGGCACCGGGCAACTGCAGGAGTTCAAGGTGGCGATGCGGCGCCTGCACGCGGCCGGCATCGAAGTGATCCTGGACGTGGTCTACAACCATACCTGCGAGGGCAACGAGCTGGGACCGACGGTGTCGTGGCGCGGGCTGGACAACGCCAGCTACTACCGGCTGGTGCCGGGCGACGAGCGCCACTACATCAACGACACCGGCTGCGGCAATACGCTCAACCTGTCGCATCCGCGCGTGCTGCAGATGGTGATGGACTCGTTGCGCTACTGGGTCCACTGCTACCACGTCGATGGCTTCCGCTTCGACCTGGGCACCACCCTGGGGCGCGAGGGCAACGGTTTCGATGCGGGCTCGGGCTTTTTCGATGCACTGATGCAGGATCCGGTGCTGAGCCGCGTCAAGCTGATCTCCGAGCCGTGGGACCTGGGCCCGGGCGGCTACCAGCTTGGCAACCACCCGCCCGGCTTTGCCGAGTGGAACGACAAGTTCCGCGACGTGGCGCGCCGCTTCTGGCGCGGCGACGCCGGCCACCGCGGCGAGCTGGCGGCGCGGCTGGCGGCCTCGGCCGACCTCTTCGACCGCCGCCACCGGCGCCCCTGGGCCAGCATCAACTTCATCACCGCGCACGACGGCTTCACGCTGGCCGACCTGGTCAGCTACAGCAGCAAGCACAACGAGGCCAACGGCGAAGACAACCGCGACGGCACCGACGACAACGCCAGCGCCAACTGGAGCCCCGACGGCAGCATCGAAGGCCCCACCGACGACCCCGCCATCCTGGCCTGCCGCGCGCGCGTGGCGCAGGCACTGATGGCCACGCTGCTGCTGTCGCAGGGCACGCCGATGCTGACCGCCGGCGATGAATGGGGCCGCAGCCAGCAAGGCAACAACAACGCCTACTGCCAGGACGACGAGATCTCGTGGCTGGACTGGAAGCAGGCCCAGACGCCCGGCGCGCAGCCGCTGCAGCACATGGTGCGCCGCGTGCTGGCCCTGCGCCGGCGGCTGCACTCCCTGGCCGGCGACCGCTTCGCGCACGGGCGCGAGGAACCGGCGCAGGGCATTGCCGATATTGCCTGGTTCGATACCGACGGCAAGCCACCTACCCCCGAGGAATGGGCCGACCCGGAGATCCGTACGCTCGCGTTGCGCCGCGCGGCCGCGCCGCCCCAACCGGAGCGTGCGCAGCTGGGCTCGCTGGCGCAGGACGAAGAGAGCGATGCCGGCGCCGTGCAGGTAACCTTGCTGCTGCTCAACGCCGGCGATGCCGAGGCCTCCTTCCTGCTGCCCGGGCCCACGCTGGCCTGGACACTGCTGTTCGACAGCAGCCGGCCCGACGCCACCGAGGCCGAACTCGCGGGCGAGGCGGTCGCCGACAGCCAGGCGGTGGCGGGCCACTCGCTGGTGCTGCTGGCGGCCCAGGCCCGCAGCCGCCAGAGCGCGCCCCAGGAAAGCCCGCCGCTGGGCGCGCCGCAGGAGGCACAGGCATGAGCCGGCGCGCCACCCGCCACGACACGCCCACGCCGCTGCATGCGCTGGCACTGCGCGCGGGCCTGCTGCCCCGGTGGACGGATGCCTGGAACCAGCCCCAGACTGTGTCCGACGCCGCACTGCGGCGCGTGCTGGACGGCCTGGGCCTGCCTTGCGCCACCACTGGCCAGTGCGAAGCGTCGCGCGCATGGCTTGCCTCCGATGACGCCGCGCATGCACTGCCGCCGCTGGTCACCGCCGAGCGCGGCAAGCCGGTGGCGGTGCCGTGGCCACATACCCTGCCGCAGCGGTCCTACCGGCTGACGCTGGAAGACGGCGCCATCGTCACCGGCACCGCGGTGCGTGGCAACGACGGCAGCGCGCGCGACAGCGACGGCACCATGCTGCTGCCCGCCATCGACGTATGCGGCTACCACCGCCTGGAACTCGGCGATGCGCACACCGTGCTGGCGATCGCGCCGCCGCGCTGCTACGGCGTTGCCGATGCGCTGCGGCACGCCGGCCGCGCGGGCGAACTGACCCGGCCCTGGGGCCTGGCAGTGCAGCTCTACGGCCTGCGCCGCGGCGCGCCCTGCGGCCTGGGCGACCTGAGCGCGCTGACCCAGTGCTGCATCAGCGCGGCCGGCGCCAGCGCCGACGCCGTCGCCATCAACCCGCTGCACGCCGGCTTTGCCGCGCTGCCCGAGCGCTATAGCCCGTATGCGCCGTCCAGCCGCCTGTTCCTGAATCCGCTCTATGCCGACCCCGCCGTGCAATTCGGGCAGGCCGCGGTAGACTGGGCCGTCGCCGCGCTCGGCGCGGGCGCGTCGCTGCAAGCGCTGGAAGCCCGCAGCGAGATCGACTGGGTCAAGCTGACGCCGCTGCGCTACGCCATCCTGCGGTGGCTATGGGAGCGCAGCGATGCGCTGCTGCCGCGCGCGGCGCTCGATGACTGCGCCGCCTTTCGCGCGCGCGGCGGCACCGCCTTGCACGCGCACGCCTGCTAC
Organism: Cupriavidus sp. FW305-46; assembly: GCF_058787075.1. Classification (NCBI taxonomy): domain Bacteria; kingdom Pseudomonadati; phylum Pseudomonadota; class Betaproteobacteria; order Burkholderiales; family Burkholderiaceae; genus Cupriavidus; species Cupriavidus sp. FW305-46. The sequence continues at coordinate 102,780 of NZ_JBYSZI010000003.1, read as the reverse complement.
GAGGCCATCCAGGCCCAGCGCCTGGCCGACAGCGCCAACGGCATGAACCACAACCCCGCGCCTGACTGGCGCTGCTGGCCGGTGACGCTGCGCGCGCCCGGCGATGCCGCCGTGGCGGCCTTTGCACAGGCCCATGCCGATGAGGTCGCCTACCACGCTTTCCTGCAATGGATTGCGGCCGACGGCATGGCACGCGCGCAGCGTGCGGCGCGCGGCGCTGGCATGGCGGTCGGCATCGTCTCCGACCTGGCGGTGGGGGCCGACCCTGGCGGCAGCCAGGCCTGGACGCGGCAACAGGAAATCCTGGCGGGCTTCCATGCCGGCGCACCGCCGGACCTGTACAACCCGCTCGGGCAGGACTGGGGCGTGGCGGTGTTCTCGCCGCGCGGGCTGCGCCGCCGCGGCTACGCGGCCTTCCTGGAGATGCTGCGCGCCAACCTGGCCCATGCCGGCGGGCTGCGCATCGACCATGTGCTGGGCCTGGCACGCATGTGGCTGGTGCCTGCCGGTGCCCCGGCCAGTGAAGGCGCCTACCTGCGCTATCCGCTGCAGGACATGTTGCGGCTGGTGGCGCTGGAATCATGGCGGCACCGCGCCATCATCATCGGCGAAAACCTGGGCACGGTGCCGCCGGAGCTGAATGCGGCGCTGTCGGCCCGTGGCGTGCTGGGCATCGATGTGCTGTGGTTCCAGCGCGAGGAGAGCGCGCCAGTGGATGCGGCCGAGGCAGCTCAGCGGGTGCCCGCCCCGGCGCCCGACACCGTGCCCGCCTTCCTGCCTCCCGCAGCCTGGCCGCCCGATGCCATCGCCACCACCTCGACCCACGACCTCCCCACAGTCACCGGCTGGTGGGCCGGCCGCGACCTTGCGTGGCGCGACCGGCTGCACCTGCTGGCGCCCGGCGAAACCCTCGCGGCGATGCAGGCCGGCCGTGCGCGCGAGCGCGGCGCGCTCTGGCAGGCGCTGTGCGCAGCGCGGCTGTGCAGCGGCGCCGTGCCGGACCCCGCCGATGCCCCGCTCGATGCCGTGCTGGCGTGGCTCGGCACCGCGCGCACCGCCATGCGCCTGGTGCCGCTGGAAGACCTGCTGGGCGAGGCCGAGCAGCCCAACCTGCCCGGCACCACCAGCGTCCATCCCAACTGGCAGCGCCGGCTCGATGCCGATGTACGTGCGCTGTTCGATACCCCGGCGGTGCAGGCGCGAGCCGACGCCTTGCGCGGCGGCCGCCACGGCGCACGCCATCCGCCGCCACGCGCGTAGCCACGGGTCGCCCGCAATATGTGCCGCTTGCACGACCAGAGCCGCGATCTCGGTGCAGGGATTGCTCCATCCACTAAGCTTGACCCACGCACATGCGCAGGAGCCTCGCCATGAAGGAATCTGTCCGGCCCGAGCATGCCGATGACACCCGTACCGCCCTGTCCGGCGCCAGCCTGCGCCGGGCCTTCCTCGACCACGTCTTCCATACCCAGGGCAAGCTGCCCGGCCACGCCAGCCAGAACGACCTCTACCAGGCAGCGGCGCATACCGTGCGCGACCGCCTGGTGCAGCGCTGGATCAGCACCGCCGAGGCCTACCTGGGACAGCCCTCGCGCACCGTCGCCTACCTGTCGGCGGAATTCCTGATGGGCCCGCACCTGGGCAACAACCTGATCAACCTGGGCATCTTCGACGAGGTGCGCGAGGCCATGGCCGCTGCCGGGCTGGATCTCGACCGCATCCTGGAGCAAGAGGTCGAGCCGGGGCTGGGAAATGGCGGCCTGGGCCGGCTGGCGGCCTGCTTCATGGATTCGCTGGCGACGCTGGAAATCCCCGCGCTCGGCTATGGCATCCGCTACGAGTACGGCATCTTCCAGCAGACCATCATCGACGGCATGCAGGTGGAATCCACCGACACCTGGCTGCGCAACGGCAACCCCTGGGAGATCCAGCGCTCAGAGTGGGCCGTGCAGGTGCGCCTGGGCGGCCACACCGAGCACTACACCGACGACCGCGGCCACTACCGCGTGCGCTGGGTGCCGGCCAAGACCGTGGTGGGCGTGCCGTTCGACTCGCCGATCCTGGGCTACCGCGTCAATACCGTGAACACCCTGCGGCTGTGGCGCGCGGACGCCACCGAGGCCTTCGACTTCCATACCTTCAACCGCGGCGACTACCTGGGCGCGGTCAGCAAGAAGGTCACTTCCGAGAACCTGACCAAGGTCCTCTACCCCAACGACGAGACCAGCCAGGGCAAGGAGCTGCGGCTGGAGCAGCAATACTTCTTCGTCGCCTGTTCGCTGCAAGACATGCTGCGACTGCTCGCCGTCGACGGCATCCCGGTGACGCGCTTCCACGAGAAGTTCGCGGTGCAACTGAACGACACCCACCCGGCCGTGGGCATTGCCGAGCTGATGCGGCTGCTTGTCGACGACCATGACCTGGCCTGGAACGAGGCCTGGCACATCACGCAGAATGCCTTTGCCTACACCAACCACACGCTGCTGCCCGAGGCGCTGGAGCAGTGGCCGCTGCCGCTGTTTGCCCGTGTGCTGCCGCGCCATCTCGAGATCATCCTGGAGATCAACGCGCGCTTGCTGGACGAGGTGCGGATCCGCTTCTACGGCGACGAATCGCGCCTGGCGCGGCTGTCGCTGATCAATGAGCACGGCGAACGGCATGTGCGCATGGCCAACCTGGCGTGCGTGGGCAGCCACGCCATCAACGGTGTGGCCGAGCTGCACTCACGGCTGATGCGTGAGGACGTGCTCAAGGATTTCTACGAGATGTGGCCGGAGAAGTTCACCAGCATCACCAATGGCGTGACGCCGCGGCGCTGGCTGGCGCTGTCCAACCCGCGTCTGACGCGGCTGGTGTCGGAGGCGATCGGCGACGGCTGGATCTCCGACCTGGCGCAGCTCCGCGCGCTCGAGCCGTATGCCGAGGACGCGGGCTTTCGCGAACAATGGCAGGCCGCGCGGCACCAGAACAAGGTAGCGCTGGCCGAGCTGGTCCGCGACACCACCGGCGTGGTGGTGGACCCGTCCTCCATGTTCGATGTGATGGTCAAGCGCATCCACGAATACAAGCGCCAGCACCTGGCGGTGCTGCATGTGATCGCGCTGTACCACCGCATCAAGTCCGACCCCGGCACCGAGATCCAGCCGCGCACCTTCCTGTTCGGCGGCAAGGCGGCGCCGGGCTACGCCTATGCCAAGCTGATGATCCGCTTCATCACCTCGGTGGCCGACGTGGTCAACCGCGACCCGCAGGTGCGCGACCGGCTCAAGGTGGTGTTCCTGCCCAACTTCAATGTCACCTACGGGCAGCGCATCTACCCGGCGGCCGACCTGGCCGAGCAGATCTCGCTGGCGGGCAAGGAAGCGTCCGGCACCGGCAACATGAAGTTCGCGATGAATGGCGCGCTCAATATCGGCACCATGGACGGCGCCAATATCGAGCTGCGCGAAGCCGTGGGCAACGACAACTTCTTCCCGTTCGGACTGACCGCGCCGGAGGTCTATGCGCTGCGTGCCAGCGGCTACGACCCTGCCGCCTACTACCACAGCAACCCGCAGCTGCGCGCAGTGATCGACCTGGTCCAGCAGGGCTTCTTCTCGCGCGGGGACCCGGGGCTGTTCCGTCCGCTGTTTGACCCGCAGCAGAGGCACGACCCCTACCTGCTGATGGCCGACTTCGCCTCCTACATCGAGTGCCAGGAGAAAGTCTCCCAGGCCTTTGCCGAACCGGCGCGCTGGCAACGCATGTCGGTGCTGTCGTGCGCGCGCTCCGGGCGCTTTTCATCGGACCGGGCGATCCGCGAGTATTGCGAGCGCATCTGGCACATCGAGCCGGTGCCGGTGCGGCTGCTGCACCGCGCCAGCGGTGCGCCCTGGCAGGCTGAATCTCCGGTGCGCGCCGCGTAAGCGACGTGACGGGCACTGCGGGCGTGGGCTAGCGCACGTCCGCACTGCGCGGGAAGTTTCTACAATGGCCCATGTAACCAAGCCCGCGCTGGCGGCTACGCCCCGCCAGCATGCGCCCTCGCAAAGCGTTGTTCCGTGGGCATGGAGTTCGCGTTGGACACAAGGACCGGCCATCCGGCCGGCTCTCCCTTTGCACGTTCCACAGCTGTTCCGAAGCCAGGAGCCGAATTTGCACGCCAATCCGTTTCTTCTCGCCCCCGGCGCCCGCTCCGCCACGCCCAACCTGGCCCCGCACGACTGCTTTGCGGCGCCCGCTGCCGTCGGGCAGCCAGGCCTGCCAGGCTACGACGAACCTGCGCACGATTACCTGTTCGGGCCGGCTTGGCTGCCAGACGGCCGCGTGCGGTTCCGGCTGTGGGCTCCGGACGCAGCCGAGCAAGGCCAGGCGGTACGGCTGGAGATCGCCGGGCTCGGTCCGGTGCACATGGCGGCCGGCGCCAACGGCTGGTTCGAGGCCATCGTTGCGTGCAGCAAGGGGGCACGCTACTGGTTCCGGCTTGACGACGGCACCACCGTGCCCGACCCGGCCTCGCGCTGCCAGGCCGACGATGTGCACGGGCCCAGCATCGTGCCCGCGCCCGACGCCGCCGGCGCCTTTGCGTGGGCCTGTCCGGACTGGCGCGGGCGCCCCTGGCATGAAGCCATCGTCTATGAGTTGCACGTGGGCCTGTGCGGCGGCTTTGCCGGCACGGCGCAGCAGCTGCCGCGGCTGGCGGCGCTGGGCTTCACCGCGGTCGAGCTGATGCCAGTGGCGGAATTCCCCGGCGCGCGCAACTGGGGCTATGACGGCGTGCTGCCGTTCGCGCCCGAGTCCGCCTACGGCACCCCGGACGAACTGCGCGCGCTGGTGGACCGCGCCCACCAGCTCGGCATGATGGTGCTGCTGGACGTGGTCTACAACCACTTCGGGCCCGAGGGCAACTACCTGCACCGCTACGCCAGCGCGTTCTTCCGCGCAGACCGGCAGACCCCGTGGGGGCCGGCCATCGATTTCCGCCGGCCGCAGGTGCGGCGCTTCTTCACCGAGAACGCGCGCTACTGGCTGGAGCAGTTCCGCTTCGACGGCCTGCGCCTGGACGCCGTGCACGCGATCGAGGACGAAGGCTGGCTGGCGGCGCTGCCCGGCGAGCTGCGCACCATGCTGGCCGAAGGCGACGGCGCCAGCCGCCATCTGCACCTGGTGCTGGAAAACGACAACAACGATGCCGAACTGCTGGCCAAGGGCTACGACGCACAATGGAACGATGACGCCCACCATGCCCTGCACGTGCTGCTGACCGGCGAGGGCGACGGCTACTACTGCGACTACACCCGCTGCGCCGATGAGGGCGAGGATGCGCCTGCGGGGCGCGGCGAGCCCGCGCTGCGCCACCTTGCGCGCGTGCTGGGCGAAGGCTTTGCCTACCAGGGCGAGTTGTCGGCGCACCGCTCTGCCGCCGCGCCGGGCGTGCCGTCAAGCGCGGACAGCGTGCGCCGCGGCCAGCCCAGCGCGCACCTGCCGCCCACGGCCTTCGTCTGCTTCCTGCAGAACCACGACCAGACCGGCAACCGCGCACTGGGCGAGCGGCTGGCCGGCCTGGCGGACCGCAATGCGCTGCGCGCAGCGGTGGCGCTGCAGCTGCTGTGCCCGCAGGTGCCGCTGGTGTTCATGGGCGAGGAAACCGGCACGCAGCGGCCCTTCCTCTACTTCACCAGCCACCCGCCCGAACTGGCGCAGGCCGTGCGCGACGGCCGGCGCCGCGAGTTTGCGGCTTCCGCGGCATTCCGCGACGATGCGCGCGCCGCGGCCATCCCCGACCCCAACGACCCGGCCACCTTCGAGGCGTCGCGCCCCGAGCTGGAAGACGACGGCGACTGGACTCCGTACTACCACGAGCTGCTCGCGGTGCGCCGCCGTGAACTGCTGGACCGGCTGGCCGGCTGCCAGTCGGCCGGTGTCGATACCCTGGGGCCGGCCGCGCTGTGCGCACGCTGGCGGCTGATGGACGGCATGGAGCTGAGCCTGTGGCTGAACCTGGGCAGCGAAGCCGTGCCATGCATGCGCCCATGCCACGACATGAGCGCGGCGCTGCATGAAAGCCTGCCCGGCGCCGCAGCCGAGCTGTCCGCCGGCATGCTGCCGCCGCTGGCCTGCGTCGCCACCATGTGCGAGCCCGCAGCGGCGCGCGCCAGATAATGCCCGCCGGCTTGCCGGAATCCCTGCCAGGCGGTCATGGCGATGGCGGCGACCATGACCTGCCCCGCGCCACCGCCCGGCTGCAGCTGCACCCGGGCTTCACCTTTGCCGATGCCGCCGCCGTGGTCGACTACTACGCCGCGCTCGGCGTCAGCCACCTGTACCTATCGCCAGTGTGCGGCGCGCGCCCGGGCTCCAGCCACGGCTACGATGTCACCGACTTCACCCGCGTGCGCGACGAGCTGGGCGGCGAGCCCGGCCTGAAGGCGCTGGCCGGGCGCGCCCGCGCCGCCGGCCTCGGCCTGGTGCTGGACATCGTGCCCAACCACATGGCAGCCGACCCCACCCACAACCACTGGTGGCGCGACGTGCTGACCCACGGACGCGCCAGCCGCTGCGCCGCCAGCTTCGACATCGACTGGACCCCGCGCGACCCCGCCCTGCACGGCAAGGTCCTGCTGCCGATGCTGGGCCAGTCCTACTGGGACACGCTGGTGGCGGGCGAGCTGCAATGGGTGCCTGCAAGCGCCGGCGATGCCGCCCACCTGCGCTACTTCGAGCACTCGCTGCCGCTGGCGCCGGGCAGCGTGGATGCCGCCGCCGCAACCCAGCCCGGCTGGTACGACCCCACGCAGGCCGAAGGCCGCACCCGGCTGCACGCACTGCTGGAGCGCCAGCACTACCGGCTGGCCTGGTGGCGCACCGCCGCCGCGGCACTGAACTGGCGGCGCTTTTTCGAGATCAGCGATCTCGTCGGCGTGCGCGAGGAAGACCCGCAGGTATTCGACGCCGTCCACGCGCTGGTCTTCCGCCTGCTGCGCGAAGGCTGGATCGACGGCGTGCGTGTCGATCATGTCGACGGCCTGGCCGATCCTGCCGGCTACTGCCGCCGGCTGCGCGCCGAACTGGACCGGCACGCCGCCGCGCGCCCGCCGTTGCTGCGCCTGGCGCACCCGTGGCTGGTGGTCGAAAAGATCCTGGGCCCGCGCGAACGGCTGGCGCCGGACTGGCAGGTGGATGGCACCACGGGCTACGACTTCATGGACGACGTTGCCGCCGTGCTGCACGATGGCAACGGCGAGGCGCCGCTGGGCGCGCTGTGGACGTCGGCCAGCGGCGATGCGCGCCCGTATGCCGCCCATGTCGCGGCGGCACGGCGCCAGGTGCTGGAGCGTCACCTGGTGACCGAGTACGAAGGCGCCGCCGCCTGCCTGCACGACTGCGCGAAGCAGGAGCCCGGCACGCGCGACCTGACACGTGCGGCGCTGCGGCGCGCGCTGGCCGCGCTGATGGCGGCGGTGCCCGTCTACCGCAGCTACTTTGACGCGCAACCCGGCGCACGCGACGCCTCGGCCGCACAGGCCGACCACGCCATGCTGGACCAGGCCATGCAGGCGGCGCGCGCCGAGCTCGCCCCGGACGAGGCCGTGGCACTGGCCTTTATCGGCGGCTGCCTGCGCACGCCAGCCCCGCCCGACAGCGAAACCGGCGTGCTGCGCCGCCGCCTGCAGCAACTGATGCCCGCCCTGGCAGCCAAGGCCGGCGAAGACACAGCGTTCTACCGCTACGGGCGGCTGCTGTCGCGCAACGAGGTGGGCAGCGACCCCGGCACGCTGGCGCTGCCGCCGGCGCAGTTCCACGCGCGCATGGCGGCGCGGCGCATGGCCTGTCCTCATGCCATGCTGGCCACTGCGACCCACGACCACAAGCGCGGCGAGGACACACGCATGCGCCTGGCCGTGCTGAGCGAGATGCCCGACGCCTGGGCGGATGCCGTGGCGGCATGGGAACGCGCCTGCGCACCGCTGCTGTCGACGCTGCCGCAGGCCCCGGACCCCGGCGACCGCCTGATGCTGTACCAGACCCTCGTCGGCGCGTGGCCGATGGAGGACATCGGCAAGCCTGCAGGCGGCAACACCGTCGAGGCCTTCCTGGAGCGCGTGTCCGCGTGGCAGCTCAAGGCCATCCGCGAAGCCAAGCGCCACGGCAACTGGACCTGCCCCGACGCAGCCTACGAAGCCGCGTGCGAGGGCTTACTGCGCGCCATCGCGGCGGACTGGCCATTGGGTCTGCTGGCGCATATCGGCCAGTTTGCGCAGCACATTGCCGTGGCCGGCGCCGTCAACAGCCTGGCACAGGTGCTGGTCCAGCTGACCGCACCAGGCATCCCCGACCGCTACCAGGGATGCGAAGGCTGGGACCTGAGCCTGGTGGACCCCGACAACCGGCGCCCGCCCGATTTTGCGCAACTGCGCGCGCGCCTGGGCTGCAGCGCCGGCTGGGCCCACTGGCTGGCGCACTGGCGCGACGGGCGCATCAAGCAGCAGCTGATACGCCAGGTGCTGGCAGTACGCCACGCCCATCCCCGGCTCTTTGCCGACGGGCAATACAGCATGCTGGCGGCGCAAGGCGCGCTGGTGCCGCAGGTGCTGGCCTTTGCCCGCACCGCGGATGCGCACCAGGCCATCACCGTGGTGACGCGGCTGGCGGCCTCGCAGGTCGACCCGACCATGCCGCGCATCCCGCCCGCGGGCTGGGGCGACACCACCCTGAACGTGAGTGCGCCGCAGCCGAGCCGCTGGACCGATGCGCTGACCGGCCATGTGCTGGACGCACCCATGGGCCGGCTGCGCCTGCGCGAGGTGCTGGGCGGCTTGCCGGTGGCGCTGCTGTTGCGCCAGCCGTAAGCGGCCCCGGGGCAGCGCGAACGCTCGCGGCCTCAGGACTTCTGCACCGCCGTGTGCAACACGATCGGCGTCAGCGGGCCGTGGTGATGGCGTGGCGTGCCATGCGGCACCGCCTGGCCGTGCTGCGGCGGCTGCGCGCCGTCGTGCGGACCACGCCTTGCCTGGCCGGGCGAAGCGCCGCGTTCCTGCGGCAGGTAGGGCCGGATCACGACGGCAACGTAATCGTCCTCCTTGGGCGTGACGACGATATACGCCAGGCCCGACATCACCAGGCCGACCTCACCCAGCTCGGTCGCAATGCGCGCCACGATAAAGCGCTGCAGCAGCAGCGGGTTGACGCTGTCGTCAATCGCAAGCGCGGCCGTGCAGATGGTCAGGAAGCAGCGCTCGACCTCGCGGCATACCACCACCACCTCATCGATGGCGTAGCCCGAGCGGCTGGCGCGCACCAGCACCGACACCCCCGAGCTGGGCGCGGCGCGGTGCCAGCCCGGCTTGACCTTGAAGCTGGGCAGGGCCAGGCCGGAGCCGGTGTCGTGGGCCACGGTATTGAAGCGCTGGGCGAAGTCCGTGGGCGTCATCGCAAGCAGCTGGCGCTCCACCGGCGCCGAAGACACCGAGACGGACGAGGCCAGGACGACGGTGGACAGGATGCTGGCTAGGTTCATGACTACCTCGCAACGGATGAGCCGCTCCCCCCGGCTGCGCTGTCGGGCCCGGCGGCACGCGGCGCACAGGGGGCCGCCGCGGCATGGGGCCGGCGTTGCGGGCTGTGCTCGCCGGCACTTGCCGCTCGCCAGTTTTTGCCAGCATTTCCTCCACTATAGACACGACGGCACGCAATCACACGACGGCGCAAGCATCGCGCCGGTCATGCCGCGGCGGGCGCTGGCAGGCCGCACATGCAGTTTCTGCCGCGGCTGTAAAAACTACGCCGTGTGCGCCGAACCGGCAGCGTCGCAAGCCGCACAGGACCCAGCCCCGCACCGGCGGCGCCGGCGCCGGCGCCAGGAACGGAGCTTGCAGGTCCAAGGCAGATGCGGTGCAGGAATCGCCCTGCCCGCTGCCAAGTACAGGAGGATCGTCATGACACCACGCTTCCGCATCGCCCGCCTGGCGCTGCCTCTGGCGGTGCTGGCGATGGCCGCCTCCCAGGCCGTTGCGGCCGCCCCGACCGATGCGCCGGCGGCGCCGTCTTCAACGGGCCGCACGGCCGCGCCGCGCGACACAGCAGCCGCCAGCGACCGCGCCATCACTGCCGAAGTCCAGGCCCGCCTGGCCAACGCGCGCACGCTGGACCCCGCCAGGATCCGCGTATCCACCACTGACGGCGTGGTCAAACTGGAAGGCACCGTGCGCGACGATAAACAGCGTACGATGGCAATGGAACTGGCTCGTTCGGTGCGCGGCGTGAGCGCCGTATCCGACGAGCTGCGCGCCGGCACCGACTGACCGGCAGCGCCATGCCAACCTCCGTGGAGACGCCATGAGCACCCATCGCCAGCCCGACCATGACACCACGCGACGCCGCAGCGAGCGTCCCGACCCGCACAAGGGCGGCCCCGACACCGAACATGAACGGGGCAAGCCCGGGCGCGACCGCCGCCACGATGTCGAGCGCGAGCATGACATCCCGGACGAGAACACCGAGCCGCCTTCAGTCAGGCGCCGCGGCGACAGGCCCGATGACAGCGAAGCGCCAGTGGAGAACCACTGAATCCGCCGAGCCAACCGAACAGGAGGCACGATGAGCAAGACCGTACGTACCCACCGTATCGGCCCACGCCACGGTGACCGCGTGGGCGGCACCGCGCCGGCGCCGCGCGAAGGCGCGCAGGCTTCCGCCGGCCGCCGTTCGCGCGAGAACACCGCGTCCGGTGCCGCGCGCGCCGACGCGGGCCATATCCCGAGCACGCTCGACCCCGATCTCGAACAGGAAACCGACGATATCGATGAAGAAATCGAGCAACGCGAGAATGAGGCCCACACCGCGCAGGATGAGGAAAGCCCGGAGGAAGAGATCGCCGATGAAGTGATGCATGCCGCCGAAGACCTGCCGGCCGAAGTGCCGGTCGACAAGGCCGACCACACCGATGAGCGCGAGGAACGCCCACCCCGCGCACCGCGTTAGCTAGCGCCCGGCAAGGACGTATCCGTGCGGCAAGACGAACGGGGCCCCGGTGCGCCCGGAACCCCCGTCTTGATCCGGCCGGGACGCTCATCAAAGCTACCACTATGTCGTACTGAGGTCTCCACCGTCATACTGCGGCGCTGCGGGCACCTCAAAGCGAGCCAGCAGCGGCAGGTGGTCGGAGGCCACGCGCGCCAGCGGCGAACGGTGGCTGGCCACCGACACCAGGTGCGCGCGCGGCGACACCCAGATGCGATCGAGGGCAAACACCGGCCAGCGCGACGGGAAGGTGGCGGTGTGCGGCGTATGCTCGAAATACGCATGCAGCCAGCGCAACGGCCGGCCCCACAGGAACCATTCATTGACGTCACCGAGCAGGATGGTCGGCAACGGCGGCGCGGCGGCCACGTAGTTGAGCAACTGCTGCACCTGGCGCCGGCGCTCACCGGGGCGCAGGCCCAGGTGGGTGGCAATCACGCGCAGCGCGCTCTCCCAGCCCGACGCCGTGCACGCCAGCGTGACATCGATGGCACCGCGCGGCTCGCAGCCCTTCACCGTCAGGTCGATCTGGTTCACCGCCTGCGGCGCAAAGCGCGCCAGCAGCGCATTGCCATAGTCGGCATTGCCGCGCACGCGCGTAAATCCAGAGACCACGTGCATGCCGGTATGGCCGGCCAGGTATTCCAGGGTATGGTCGTTGCTGCTGCCGGATTCCACTTCCTGCAGCGCGACGATATCGGCGTCCAGTTCCTCCAGCACCGCTGCGATGCGGTCAGGCCGATAGCGGCGGTCCGTGCCCACGGCGCGGTGGATGTTGTAACTGACCACCGTCATGCTGGCGATGCCGGCCGCGTCCGCCGCGCAGTGCAGCCCTGCCCGTGCGCTGGCGACCGCAGGCGTGTCGCCAGGGTCACGCGCCTGGGCAGGATTTACAAGAGACGGTAAGTCCGGTTGCATTCGCATGGCCGGCAGCGCTGGCCGCTAGGCTCAGGCGCCATCCAGGAACTCGTTCGGCTTGCCGATGCGGCGGCCCAGGTCGGGGGTTTCCCAACGTGCGCCCTCCATGTATGGATCCGGGGTGCGCTGCATGGTCGTGCCAGGCACGCCAGGCTGCGCCGGCACGGTCGAAGGCTGGGCCTCTGGCGCGGGTGCCAGGTCGGTCCGGGTGGGTGCGTTGGCACCCTGGCTGTACGGGTCGAACTTGTCAGTGCTGCGCGCGCCTTGCGAATACGGGTCATAGGTGCCGCGCGGCGTGCCTGGCGCCTGCGCCAGGGCGGGGATTGCGGCAGCGGCCAGGGCCACCGCTGCAAGAAGTCGGCTGGGGTGGATATGCTTCATGGTTACCTCCGTTTGCACGCGATGTGCGCGCCAGTAGCCATGGTCAAGCGAAAGACGTGCCCGTACGCCCTTCGCCGCCCCGATTCATGCGCCACTCACCCTTACGCGATGCCCACTTTCCCGGCCTCGGCATTGCCCCGCGCCAGCACCGGCACCAGTGCCGCGCCGGTATGGCTGGCCGCGTTGCGCGACAAGGCCTCCGGATCGGCCGCGCCGACGATGGCGCCGCCGCCCGCGCCGCCTTCGGGGCCAAGGTCGATGATCCAGTCGGCCTCGGCAATCACGTCGAGGTCATGCTCGATCACCACCACGCTGTGCCCGCCGTCCGTGAGCCGGTGCAGCACGCGGATCAGGCGCGCCACGTCGGCCATGTGCAGGCCCACGGTGGGCTCGTCCAGCACGTACAGCGTATGCGGCGCCTTCTGGCCGCGGCGCGTGATGTCGTCGCGCACCTTGCTCAGTTCAGTCACCAGCTTGATGCGCTGCGCCTCGCCGCCGGACAGTGTTGGCGACGGCTGGCCCAGCGTCAGGTAGCCCAGGCCCACGTCCTTCATCAGTTGCAGCGGATGGGCGATGTTCGACATGGCCGAGAAGAACTCCACCGCCTCGTCGATCTCCATCGTCAGCACGTCGCCGATATTCTTGCCGCGCCAGGTGACCGCCAGGGTCTCGGGGTTGAAGCGCTGGCCGTGGCAGACATCGCACGGCACCTTCACGTCCGGCAGGAAGCTCATGCCGATGGTGCGCACGCCCTGCCCTTCGCATGCCGGGCAGCGCCCGTCGCCGGTATTGAACGAGAAACGCGACGCCGTGTAGCCGCGCGCGCGCGCTTCCAGCGTATCGGCAAAGAGCCTGCGAATGGTGTCCCACACGCCGATATAGGTGGCCGGGCATGAGCGCGGCGTCTTGCCGATCGGGGTCTGGTCCACCTCCAGCACGCGGTCGATCGATTCCCAGCCGGTGACGGCGTCGCAGCCATGCCAGTTGTGCTCGACATTGAGCGGCTTCCTGGTACTTGACTTGGCTGCCTTGGCCTCATCCTTCGCAGCATTGCGCGCGCGCCGGGTCGCCGGCGACGACAGCACCGAGCAGCCCACCGCGTCGAGCAGGTTGGTCATCAGCACATCGCGCGCCAGCGTGGACTTACCCGAACCGGACACGCCGGTAATGGCCACCAGCCGCGACAGCGGAATGCGCGCCGTCACCTTGCGCAGGTTATGCAGCGACGCGCCGTGCACGGTCAGCCATTCCGGCGGATCGGCGGGCTTGCCGGCGGCACCGGGCTTCACCTTGCGCCTGGCCTGCAGCGGATGGATGATCGGGTGCGCCAGGAACTGCCCGGTGGTGGAGTCCGGCGCCGCCGACAGGTCGGCCACGCCGCCCTGCGCCACCAGCGTGCCGCCGCGCTTGCCCGCACCGGGGCCGATATCGATGATGTGGTCGGCACGGCGGATGGTATCTTCATCATGCTCGACCACCACCAGCGTATTGCCCTTGTCGCCGAGCTTGCGCAGCGCGTCCAGCAGGATCTGGTTGTCGCGCGGATGCAGGCCGATGGTGGGCTCGTCCAGCACGTAGCAGACGCCCTGCAGGTTGCTGCCCAGCTGCGCGGCCAGGCGGATGCGCTGGGCCTCGCCGCCAGACAGGCTGGGCGCGGCACGGTCCAGGCTCAGGTAGCCCAGCCCCACTTCCTCCAGGAACTGCAGGCGGCTGCCGATCTCGCTAATGACATCGCGGGCGATCTCGGCATCGCGCCCCGTGAGGTGCAGGCCGTCGACCCAGCGGCGGGTATCGGACACGGTCCACTGCGCCACGTCGACGATGGCGTTCTCGTCGAAGGTCACCGCGCGCGCGACCAGGTTCAGGCGCGTGCCGTGGCAGTCCGGGCACGGCGTGTCGACCACGCCTTCGGGCTCCTGCTCTTCCGACGGCAGGCTCTGCTCGCGGCCGCGGTTGTCTTCCACCAGCACGGTATCGTCGAACGCCGCGCGCTGCTCGCGCGTCAGTGCCAGCCCGGTGCCCACGCAGGTGGTGCACCAGCCGTGCTTGCTGTTGTACGAGAACATGCGCGGATCCAGCTCAGGGTAGCTGGTGCCGCACACCGGGCAGGCGCGCTTGGTCGAGAACACCTTGATCTCACCCACATGCGCGGTGCCGCCGTTGTGCATGGCGTGGTGCAGGCCGTCCAGCGGCGCCAGCAGGTGCATCACGCCCTTGCCGGCCTCAAGCGTCTGCGCCAGCAGCGCGCGCAGCTCGGCCTCGTTCTCGGCCGACACCACCAGGTCGCCTACCGGCAGCTCGATGGTGTGCTCGCGGAAGCGGTCCAGCCGCGGCCACGGGTCGACCGGCAGGAATTCGCCATCGACACGCAGGTGCGTATTGCCGCGCGCCTTGGCCCACTTGGCCAGGTCGGTATAGACCCCCTTGCGGTTGACCACCAGCGGCGCCAGCAGCCCCACGTGCTGGCCGCGATGGTCGCGCAGCAGCTGGGCGGCAATCGACTCCGGGCTCTGCGAGGTCACCGGCGCGCCGTCATGCACGCAATGCTGGATGCCCAGCTTGACATACAGCAGGCGCAGGAAGTGCCAGACCTCGGAGGTGGTCGCCACCGTGCTCTTGCGGCCGCCGCGCGACAGGCGTTGCTCGATCGCCACCGTGGGTGGGATGCCGTAGACCGCATCCACCTCGGGCCGGCCCGCCGGCTGCACGATGGAACGCGCATAGGCATTGAGCGACTCCAGGTAGCGGCGCTGGCCTTCGTGGAACAGGATGTCGAAGGCCAGCGTCGACTTGCCCGATCCGGACACACCGGTGACCACGTTGAACTTGCCGTGCGGAATATCGACGTTGAGCGCCTTCAGGTTGTGCTCATGCGCATTGACGATGCGCACCACGTCCTCGCCCTCGACCTCGCGGCGCGCGCGCCGTGCCTGCAGCGCGGCCTGCAGCGGCACGCCTTCGATCTCGGCGCGCTCGGCGGCAAGCGTGCCGGCTTCGCCGAGCGCCGCGTCATAGTGGATCAGCGCCTGGCCGGTATGCGATTCGGCGCAGCGCTTCACGTCTTCCGGGGTGCCGGTGCAGACCACGCGCCCGCCGGCATCGCCGCCCTCGGGGCCAAGGTCGACCAGCCAGTCCGCGGCGCGGATCACGTCCAGGTTGTGCTCGATCACGATCAGCGAATGGCCGCCGTCCAGCAGCTTGCCGAAGGCGCGCATCAGCTTGGCGATATCGTCGAAGTGCAGGCCCGTGGTCGGCTCGTCGAACATGAACAGCCGGCGCGGGATGGCGCTGGGCCGGGTCCGCGACGGCGTGGCCTGCGCCGCTTCGGCAAGGAAGCCGGCCAGCTTCAGGCGCTGCGCCTCGCCGCCCGACAGCGTCGGCACCGGCTGGCCCAGCTTCATGTATTCCAGGCCGACATCGACGATGGGCTGCAGCACGCGCAGCACCGCGGGGTCGGCGGCAAAGCAGGCGGCCGCTTCGCTGACGGTCAGCTCCAGCACGTCGGCAATGCTCAGCAAGCGCGGCGGCTGGCCGGGCGCGGCACGCTCGATCTTCACTTCCAGCACTTCGGGGCGATAGCGGGTGCCGTCGCAGTCCGGGCAGCGCAGGTAGACATCGCTCAGGAACTGCATCTCGACATGCTCGAAGCCCGAGCCGCCGCAGGTCGGGCAACGCCCGTCGCCCGAGTTGAAGCTGAAGGTGCCCGCGGTGTAGCTGCGCTGCAGCGCCATCGGCGCCTTGGCGAAGAGCTTGCGGATCTCGTCGAACGCGCCCACGTAGCTGGCCGGGTTGGAACGCGCGGTCTTGCCGATCGGCGACTGGTCGACAAAGACCACATCGTCGACCAGGTCCGCGCCGGTCAGCTTGCGGAACGCGCCCGGCGACTCGGTGGCCTTGCCGAAGTGCCGCGCCATGGCCGGATGCAGCACGTCCTGCAGCAGCGTGGACTTGCCCGAACCCGACACGCCGGTCACGCACACCAGCCGCTGCAGCGGGATCTCTACCGTGACGTCCTGCAGATTGTGCTCGGTGGCGCCTGCCAGCACGATGCGCGGCAGCGTGGCATCCACCGGCCGGCGCTGCCAGTGCGAGGCATCGGCCACGCGGCGGCGCCCGCCCAGGTATTCGCCGGTCAGCGTGCCGGCATTGCGGATTTCGGCCGGCGTGCCGTCGAAGATGATATTGCCGCCACGCTCGCCGGGGCCTGGGCCCATGTCGATCAGGCGGTCGGCAGCCAGCATCACGGACGGATCATGCTCCACCACCACCAGCGTGTTGCCCGCATCGCGCAGCCGGTGCATGGCCTCGACAATGCGGTTCAGGTCGCGCGGGTGCAGGCCGATGCTGGGCTCGTCCAGCACGAACAAGGTGTTGACCAGCGAGGTGCCCAGCGCCGTGGTCAGGTTGATGCGCTGCACCTCGCCGCCGGACAGCGTGCGGCTCTGGCGGTCCAGCGTCAGGTAGCCCAAACCCACGTCGCACAGGTATTTCAGGCGCGTGCGCACCTCGGCCAGCAGCAGCTTGAGGGCATCGTCCAGCATCGCGCTGGGCAGGGTCAGCTCGTCGAAGAAACGGCGGATGCGCTCGATCGGCAGCAGCATCAGGTCATGCACGGTCAGGCCGGGCAGCGCCTCCAGCCGGGTGCGGTCCCAGTCCACCCCGCGCGGCAGGAAGCGGCGCGGTGGCGCCAGCACGGCGTCGGCATTGTCCTTCGAGCCCAGGCGCCACAGCAGCGACTCGGTCTTCAGGCGTGCGCCGCCGCAGGTTTCGCACGGCGTGTAGCTGCGGTACTTCGACAGCAGCACGCGGATGTGCATCTTGTAGGCCTTCGACTCCAGGTAGTTGAAGAACCGCATCACGCCGTACCAGTGCTTGTTCCACTGGCCGGTCCAGTCCGGCGAGCCATGGATGACCCAGTGGCGCTCGGCCTCGGTCATCTCCGCCCAGGGGGTGTCGCGCGGAATGCCGGCCTTGCCCGCGTAGCGCATCAGGTCGTCCTGGCACTCCTTCCAGGCCGGGGTCTGCATCGGCTTGATCGCGCCCCCGCGCAGCGTCTTGCGCGCGTCGGGGATCACCAGGCCAAGATCGACACCGATCACGCGGCCGAAGCCGCGGCAGGTCTCGCAGGCGCCGTAGGCGGAGTTGAACGAGAACAGCGCCGGCTGCGGGTCCGCATAGCGCAGGTCGCTGTCCGGGCTGTGCAGGCCGGTGGAAAAGCGCCATACGGGGCCCTCGTCGCCGTCAGCCAGCACATAGATGTTGACGCGGCCGCCGCCGCGCTTGAGCGAAGCTTCGATCGCCTCCACCACGCGCACCTTCTCGGCATTGCCGATGCGGAAGCGGTCCGCCACCACATCGAGCAGCTTGCGTGCGCCGGTGGGCGACTGCACCACGCGCTGCGCCTGCACGCGCGTATAGCCGCTGACGGACAGCCACTGCTGGACCTCCTCATCCGTGGCGGACTCAGGCAGCTCGACCGGAAAGGTCACCACGAGCCGCGCATCGTGATGCGGCTGGCCCTCGGCCGTGCGCGCCAGCAGCTCGGCGTAGATGGTTTCGGGCGAGTCATGGCGCACCGGCAGCGCGGTCTGCTTGTCGAACAGCTCCGCCGCGCGCGCGTAGAGCAGTTTCAGGTGGTCGTTCAGCTCCGTCATCGTGCCCACCGTCGAACGCGAGCTGCGCACCGGGTTGGTCTGGTCGATGGCGATGGCGGGCGGCACCCCGTCCACGCGCTCCACCTGGGGCCGGTCCATCCGGTCCAGGAACTGGCGGGCGTAGGCGCTGAAGGTCTCGACGTAGCGGCGCTGGCCTTCGGCATAGAGCGTGTCGAACACCAGGCTGGACTTGCCCGAGCCGGACGGCCCGGTCACCACGGTCATCTCGCCGGGGCGCAGGTCGAGATCGACATTCTTGAGGTTGTGCTGGCGGGCGCCGCGAATGCGGATTAGCTGCTTGCTCGACACGATTTCTCTTTTCGAATCAGGACGTTAAGGAGGTGACGGGAAGCTGCCCGACCACTGTACATCCATACAGTCTATCAGGTTGGAAAAGAATTGGTATCGATCACCTCGCCCGGAATCAGACAAGTGACGGTGCGGCGCGAGAGGCGAGCGGTTTTCATGGACGTTCGCGCCAGGCCAATGCCTGACTTTCGCTGCATTGCTATTTATCGATTACCGATATACGATATGATCCAGTCATTCAGATGTTCGGACACGGCTGAACTGTTCGCGGGCCGCTGTGTACCACGCTTCGGCAATATCCGCGCCGTGGCCGAACGCAAGCTGCGGCTGCTGCAGAGAGCGTCGACGCTGGAGTTCCTGCGCTCCCCGCCGGGCAATCGCCTGCAGTTGCTGACGGGCGACCGCAAAGGCCGCTACAGCATCCGCATCAACGAACAGTGGCGAATCTGCTTCATCTGGACCCACGACGGCCCCGCGGCCGTTGAGATCATCGACTATCACTGAGGAAGACAGACATGGTTCGCTTCAAGGACGGCATGCGTCCCATCCACCCGGGCGAAATCCTGCGTGAGGATTTCCTGGTACCGCTCAACATGAGCGCCAACGCCCTGGCCCTCGCGCTGCGCGTGACCGCGGCGCGCACCAACGACATCGTCCGCGAGCAACGTGGCATCACGCCGGACACCGCCCTGCGCCTGGCGCGCTATTTTGGCGGCGATGCGCAGTCGTGGCTGAACCTGCAGCTGGACTATGACCTGAAGGTCGCGCAGCGCGACCACGGCGAGCGCATCACCGCGGAAGTGGCGCCGCGCAATGCCGCGGCGGCCGGTCAGCCGGCCGCTGAAAAGTAGAAACCGGTATTGCCGGGGCGACGCTGCCCACGCCGCCCCGGGGCCATCCCCCTATCGCATCAGCGTTTCCGCCAGCGCCCGGAAAGCACGGAACGTGATCGGATTGTTGGCCGCGTTGCCGGCCACGGGGTGCGACGCGTATCGCACGATGGTCAGCTCGGCCTTAGGGTCGATATAGATGCGCTGGCCATGGATGCCGGCGGCCTGGAACATGCCGTGGCTGTCGTGCGAGACCCACCACATGTCGCGATAGCTCCAGCCCGGCAGCACCGGCGCGCTGGCCGACCTGGCAAACTGGTCCCGGTCGCCGCCGCTGCGGATATCCGCCACGACCGAGGCCGGAATGATCTGCTTGCCGTTGAAACGCCCGTTGCCGCGGATGGTCTCGCCAAAGCGTGCGAGGTCGCGCAGCGTGGTGTTCAGCCCGCCGCCGCCCGACTCCGTGCCGATGCTGTCCACGGTGAAGTACGCATCCTGCTCTGCGCCCATCGGTTGCCAGATCCGCTCCGAGAGCAGCCTGGCCAGCGACTGGCCCGAGGCCCTGCGCACGATCCACGCCAGCACCTCGGCATTGACCGTCTTGTAGGCAAACACCGCATTGTGGTCGCCTTCCTTCTGCAGGGTCTTCAGGAAGTCGTAGAACGTCCCCGGGCCGCTGTAGCCCGCCGGGCGGGCCAGCATGCCGCCCGCACGCGCGTAGTCCCACACCTCTGCCTTGGGATTGGCATAGTCCTCGGAGTAGCGCACGCCGATGGTCATGTCCATGACCTGCCGCACCGTGGCGTCGCCATAGGCCGTGCCAGCCAGTTCGGGCAGGTAGCGCGTCACCGGTGCCGCCGGGTCGAGCTTGCCGTCGGCCGCGAGCATCGCGGCCAGCGTGCCGACGAATGACTTTGTGACCGACATGGCGATATGGGGCGTATGCCCGTCAAGCGCGCCGAAATAGCGCTCATAGATGACCTTGCCCTTGTGCATCACCAGGATGCCGTCGGTGTAGGTCAGCGCCAGCATCTCGTCGAAGGTGCGGCGGCTGCCGTCCGCATCGGTGAACTGCACCGAGCCGATATCCCGTTCCGCACGCGGCAGCGCGCTGGCCGGGCCGGCGCCGCGCCAGACGGACGCGGTCGGCACCAGTTCCCGGACATGCGAGAACAGCCAGCGATTGCGCGGAAACCTGTCGGCGCCCGGCGTATGCGTGATCAGCTTGTCCGGCGGCGGCGGGAAGCCCTGCATCCAGCCCAGGCGGTTCGGGTCGCTGTCCAGCGCGGCGACCAGGGTCGGCGCCGCGGCTGCCGGGGCGGCCGCACTCCCGGCGGTGCTGCCGGTGCTCTGGCTCCAGGCCGGCAGGCTGGCCGCGCACAGCGCCATGCATGCCAGGCGGCGCCAGGGGCGCGAGGATTCCGGATAGGTCTTCAATGACATGCTGTCTCCTTGCCTTGTCTTGTTTGAGGGATTGCCGCCCGCGGGGCTAGCCCGCCTGCGCATCCGCGCCCTGCTGGTGCTCGATCAAGGCCGCGGTCAGCTTGTCGATGCAGCGGTCCAGCGTCTGCACCTCCGCTTCCGTCAGCACCGAGAGGAACATCTTCTCCAGCATGTCGCCGCGCTGGTACGTCTGCGCGACCAGTGCTTCGCCCGCCGCGGTCAGGTAGAGGTTCAGCTGCCTGGCGTCGGCCTCGCCGACTTCACGGCGCAGCAGGCCCCGCTTTGCCAGCGCGGTGACCAGCTTGGAAGTCACCGTTTTCTCCAGCAACACCAGTTCGATCAGGCGCGTCAGCGTCAGGCCCGGCTCCAGCCCGGCAAAACGCAGCACACGCAACTCCCGCAGGCCGATGCCGAACTCGCGCTCGTAAAAGCCGGAGGCGGAACACTTGGTCATTTCGCAAAGGCGGTTCAGGCGAAACGACATGAATTCCAGGATGGAATCGGTGGTGCTGGCAGTGTTGGACATGGGAACGGGTGATCAGGCGGCCAATAGATTCTATGAGCAATAGTTTCCATGAGCAACTAACCAAGGGTAAGTACGGTTCTTCGCGCGATCGCCGGGCAAAAGAAAAGGCCCGCCCCAGGATTCCTGGCAGCGGGCCGGTCCAGGCAGCGCGGCGGCTGCCTGCAGCGCTCAAGCGCGATCAGTCGAGCAGGTGCCCCATGCGCGTGCGCTTGGTGGCCAGGTACTTCTCGTTCTCGGCGTTGGACGGCACGATGTGGCGCAGTTGCTCGGTGACCGTGATGCCGGCCTTCTCGAGCGCTGCGGCCTTGAGCGGATTGTTGCTCATCAGGCGCACGGACTTGACGCCCCACTGGTGCAGCAGGTCGGCGGCGAAGGCGTAGTTGCGTGCGTCGATCGCCTGGCCCAGGGCCAGGTTGGCGTCGACCGTGTCGAGCCCGCCGTCTTGCAGGCGATAGGCGCGGATCTTCTCGGCCAGGCCAATGCCGCGGCCTTCATGCCCGCGCAGGTACAGCAGGATGCCGCGGCCTTCGGCGGCAATCTTTTCCATGGCGAGCTCGAGCTGCGGACCGCAGTCGCACCGGCAGGAACCGAAGACGTCGCCGGTCAGGCATTCGGAATGCATGCGGATCAGGACGCCATCGCCCGTCACATCGCCCACGCTGAGCGCCAGGTGTTCAATGCCTGAATCGGCGCCCTTGAAGGCGTGCGCCGTAAAGTCGCCGAATCGCGTCGGCAGGCGCGCCGAGTCGATCAGCTCAATTTCTGTGTCATTCATACCGGAATTCTTGGTCAAAAGGCGGGGGCGCGGCCCGGCACCGCCGACATTATGAGCGGAATTGCACCTTCGCGCTCGGATTCCCCGCCGTGGCGGGGCGGGACGGCCGTCGGCGAAGTCCTACAGCAGTACGCGCAATCCCCTTATGCAGCCGCTTCAAGCGGGTCGGTAGACTCGGTTTACAGCACATCGCCGGAGCCGTTCCAGGCGACAAAAAGCGCAGCGCGCATCACCTGACGGCGGCCCTCGGCCCCAGCAGGAGCAGGCCATGACCGGTAATCCCTTGAACGCTGAGCAAGCCAGTACCAAGATCGCAGCACTGTTCGACACCAGGTCGGCAGCCAACGACGCCGCCGAACGGGTCTGCCATGAGGCCCATCTCCGGCGCGGGCAGGTGCGGCTGGTGCATCCATACGAAGCGCACTTCGGCCGCAAGCTGGAGCCCGAGAACGACGCCATCGCGCGCACCGCGGTGCGCTCGCACCTGATGATGGGTACGCTGGGCGCGGTGATCGGGCTGGCCATTGTCGGCATCCTGCACCGGCAGGGAGTCGAGGCCGTCATGGACAGCCCGGGATTCGCAGTCGGGGCGGCCCTCTTCCTGGGCATGGTGTTCGGCATGCTGCTGGCGGGGCTGGTGACCGCACGACCGGACCATCAACTGGTGATAACGCCGGTGCGTGAGGCCGTGCAGCATGGCCGCTGGGCGCTACTGGTACATCCGACCACGCCGCAGCAATGCAACGAGGCTATGCGCGCGCTGCGCAATACCACTGCCGAGGTGCTCAGGACGGCCTGACAAGCTGCTCAGGGCTCGACCGAAGGCTCGCGCTTGAGCGTGCGCAGCACAAAGGTCGAGCGGCTGTGGCGCAGGCCAGGCAGCTTGTATAGCTTGTGCCGCAGGAACTCCTCATAGCCCAGGGTCCCCGCCACCGCGACCTTGATCAGGTAGTCATATTCGCCGGTCAGCAAGTGCGCCTCCATCACTTCAGGCAGTTCCGCCAGCGCCTTGCCGAAGCGGTACAGCATGTCGTCGTCGTGCCGCTCGAGCGTAACCTCGATCAGCACGGTATCGGGCAAGCCCAGCGCTTTCTGGTTCAGCAGCGCGGCGTAGCCTTCGATCACCCCGCTTTCTTCCAGCGCGCGCACGCGGTTCCAGCAGGGCGTGGCCGACAAGCCGACTTGCTCGGCCAGCTTCGCATTGGACAAGCGGCCATCGCGCCGCAGTTCACGCAGGATGCGCCGGTCGGTGTCGTCGAGTTTGGGCAGCTGTGCCATCACAATAGCTCACAAAAAAGAATCGTCCGTAAATTCTGCCATAAAAGGATAGTTATTCTCCAATACAAGCCATAGTGGAGAAAATATAGAAGCCAATTTTGCGCAGCGGCTGGTAAATTTACTTTATCGAACGACCTGCCGGAAACGACACATGCCAGCCGCCACCCTCCCCACCCTGCGCCTCTCGCTGCGACTCGAAACCACCGACCCGTTCGGCACCATGGAATGGGTGCTGGCCAATGCGCGCCGTACCGGCCTGGCGCCGGCGCAACTCAGCTTCGACGCCGCCCGGCAGGCCGTGCTGCATGCCACCCTGACGGCGGAGGATGCCGGCCTGCTGTGGCTGTTCCTGCGCCGCCTCGACAATGGTTTCGACGTGGAACTGCTGTTTGCCGACGTGGATGACCCGGACAGCGACGCCGTGGCCGAGCCGGCGCCGCGCGCCGCCATGCGCCGCACTGACAGTGAGCCGGCCCTGGCCCTGTCCGCGTGAACCGCGCCTAAGCAGCCTGCGGCAGCAACTCGATCCCATCGAGCTGCGCCGCGCACGTATCGCGCACGATCGAGACAAAGTCCGCCACGTAGGGCCTGCGCGCCATCGCCGCCGGCACCGTGGCATAGAGCTCGCTCCACAAGCCTCTGGCACCGATGCGCTTGGCCAGCACGTAGTCGTGGTCGACGTAGTTCTTCACCCCCCAGTTGGGCAGCGCCGCCACGCCGCGGCGGCTGGCTACCAGCTGCAGCACCGCTACCGTCAGTTCCGCCGTGCGCCGTTCCAGGTGGATGCCCGCGGGCTCCAGCACCTCGCGGATCAGGTCGATGCGCTGCTCTGGCACCGGATAAGTAATCAGCGTTTCGCCGGCCAGGTCCCCGGCTTCGATGCGGCGCTTGTTGCGCAGCCGGTGTTCATTGGCGATCACCGCCAGGATCTCGAAGCGGAACAGCGGCGCCACCTCCAGCCCGCGTCGGGCCGCCGGCTGCGAGCCGATCACCATGTCGGCGCGGCCGTCGCTGAGCAGCGCGATCGGGTCGGCGTGGAAGCCCGCCACCAGGTCCACCTCCACCTCCGGCCAGCGGCGGCGGAACTCATCCATCACCGGCATCAGCCAGTCAAAGCAGGTATGGCATTCCAGCACCACGCGCAGCTCGCCGCGGGTGTCGCCCTTGAGCCGTTCGATATCGCGGTCGGCCGCGCTGACCGCGGCCAGCACCTCGCGCGCCAGCGCCAGCAGGCGTTCGCCCGCCGGCGTGAAGCGCAGCCCCTGGCGCGTGCGGTCGAACAGCGGCAGGCCGTAGTGCGATTCGATCGCCTTGATCTGGTGCGACAGCGCTGACTGGCTGACATGCACGCGCTCGGCCGCGGTGGCCAGCTTGCCGGACTCGGCAATCGCCACCAGCGAGCGCAAATGGCGGACTTCGATCATGCGGCGCCCCCAACCTGTTGCCCGCCTATCTTGATATGAAACTCATTCATATGTTGTTTAAAACTTGTCGCTTGATTCATTTTACGGGCAAACCGACACTGTGCGCCAGACATCTTCCGGAGCAACCTCCATGGCACGCACCCATATCCTCGGCTTTCCCCGCATCGGCGAACGCCGCGAACTGAAATTTGCGCAAGAAGCGTTCTGGCGCGGCGATCGCACCGAAGCCGAGCTGCGCGACGTGGCCGCGCAACTGCGCCGCCGCCACTGGCAGCTGCAGGCCGACCGCGGCCTGGACACGGTCGCCACCGGCGACTTCGCCTACTACGACCAGATGCTGAGCCTGACCGCGCTGCTGGGCGCGCTGCCGCGCCGCTTCGGCTTCGATCCGGCCCGGCTCACGCTGACGCAGTACTTCGAGCTGGCACGCGGCAACCGCGAGCAGCCGGCCATGGAAATGACCAAGTGGTTCGACACCAACTACCACTACCTGGTCCCCGAGCTGGACGCCGAGACCACTTTCGACGGCGGCCCGGCCTGGTTCTTCGAGGAAGCCGATGAGGCGCTGGCGCTTGGCCTGCGCGCCCGCCCGGTGCTGATCGGGCCGGTCACCTACCTGTGGCTGTCCAAGAGCCATGTGGCGGGCTTCGACCGCCTGACCCTGCTGCCGCAACTGCTGCAGGGCTATCGCCGCATCCTTGGCCAGCTCAAGGCGCGCGGCATCGAATGGGTGCAGATCGACGAGCCGGCCTTGTGCCTGGACCTGGAGCCGGCCTGGCTCGACGCATTCGACACCGCCTACGCTGCCTTGCGCGAAGCCGGCCCCAAGCTGCTGCTGGCCACCTATTTCGACACCGCCGCCGACCATGCGCAGCGCGCCGCCGCCCTGCCGGTCGATGGCTTCCATATCGACCTGGTGCGGGCGCCGGAACAACTGGCCGCATGGCAGGCCGCGCTGCCCGCGCACGCCGTGCTGTCGCTGGGCGTGATCGACGGCCGCAATATCTGGCGCACCGACCTGCGCCGCGTGCTGGACACGCTGCGCCCGGTGCAGGCCGCGCTGGGCGAGCGCCTGTGGCTGGCACCGTCGTGCTCGCTGCTGCATGTGCCGGTGTCGCTCGCGCATGAAGTGCGCCTCGATGCCGAGCTGAAGTCGTGGCTCGCCTTCGCCACCGAAAAGCTCGACGAGCTGTCCGTGCTGGCCCGCGCGTTGAATCAAGGCGACGCCGTGGTCGCCGAAGCGCTGGCAGCATCCGACGCCGCGCAGGCCTCGCGCCGCGCCTCGCGCCGGGTGGTCAACCCGCGGGTGCAGCAGCGGCTGGCAGCCGTGAGCTCCGGCATGGCCGACCGCGCCAGCCCCTTTGCCGAGCGCATCGAGCGCCAGCGCCAGGCGCTGCAGCTGCCGCTGTTGCCGACCACCACGATCGGCTCGTTCCCGCAGACCGCCGCCATCCGCCAGACCCGCGCCGCGTTCAAGCGCGGCGAGATCGGCGCGCTCGAATACCTGGAGCGCATCCGTGCCGAGATCGCCGTGGCCGTGCGCAAGCAGGAAGCACTGGGCCTGGACGTGCTGGTGCACGGCGAAGCCGAGCGCAACGACATGGTCGAGTACTTCGGCGAGCAACTGTGCGGCTACGGCTTTACCGAGAACGGCTGGGTGCAGAGCTATGGCTCGCGCTGCGTCAAGCCGCCGGTGATCTACGGCGACGTGTACCGGCCCGAGCCGATGACGGTCGATACCGCCCGCTATGCGCAATCGCTGACCGAGCGGCCGATGAAGGGGATGCTCACCGGCCCCATCACCATGCTGCAGTGGTCCTTCGTGCGCGACGACCAGCCACGTGCCACCACCGCGCGCCAGCTGGCCCTGGCCATCCGCGACGAAGTGTGCGACCTGGAGCAGGCCGGCATCCGCGTGATCCAGATCGACGAACCCGCGCTGCGCGAAGGCCTGCCGCTGCGCCGTGCCGACTGGGATGCCTACCTGGACTGGGCCGTCACCGCCTTCCGCCTGTCGGCCAGCGGCGTGCAGGACCAGACCCAGATCCACACGCATATGTGCTATGCCGAGTTCAACGATATCCTGCCCGCCATCGCGGCCATGGACGCGGACGTGATCACCATCGAGACCTCGCGCTCGGCAATGGAACTGCTGGAAGGCTTCGGCGACTTCGACTACCCGAACGAGATCGGGCCGGGCGTCTACGACATCCACTCGCCGCGCGTGCCGTCGGTGCAGGCCATGGAGCGGCTGCTCGACCGCGCCTGCGAGGTGGTGCCGCCGCAGCGGCTGTGGGTCAACCCGGACTGCGGCCTGAAGACGCGCGGCTGGGAGGAGACCGAAGCAGCGCTGGCCAATATGGTCAGCGCGGCCCGCGCGCTGCGCGCACGGCTGTCGGCGCGAGGCGCAACGACATGGAAGCGCGTCAGCAAGCCTGCAGGCGCCATCGGTGCGGCAGTGCCCCACGCCAGCGGCGCCTGCACGGCTTGCGCCACGCACGCGCACTGAGACGGCGCAGCGGCAATTGCGCTGGCAGGAAATGACAAAGGCCGCATGCCCTGGCAGGCATGCGGCCCTTGTCCTTGCTCGCGGCCTCGTCAGTCCACCTGCATCACCGCCGGCGGCATCCAGGTGCCGTCCAGCAGCACCTGCTCCGGCCAGTACGCGCGCAGCATCATGTTCAGGCCATCGGGCGGCGCCGGCAGCCAGTTCGCTGCCTTGGCGCCGGCCGGGCGCTCGTGCTGGATATAGATATCGAGCGAGCCGTCGCGGTTGTAGCGCAGGCGGTCGCGGCTGCCCACGGCGTAGCGCTGGATCGGGTTGGGAATGAACGCCTGCCGGTCGTTGTACAGCGTCAGCGACCAGAACGCGCGCGCCGGCGGCAACTGGTCCTTGTCGAAATGCAGCACATAGCGCGCCCCGCCCTGCAGCGGCTTGCCGTTGGCATCCGTGCGGGTGGAGGCATAGATCGCGTCTTCGGGCAGGTTGGCACCCAGGCCCACCCACGCGGTCACCGCGCGGCGGCCGTAGCTGGTGCCATAGGTGCCCAGGTCGCGATGCATGACCCAGCCGTTGCCGGCATCGGCATTGCCCTTGCGCGCACCCTGCACGATCGCCGCCAGCGCAGCGGTGGCTCCCTCCTGCACCGCGCGCGCGGTGGAGGGCTCCATCACCGTGGTCTTGAACGGCACCCCCGGGGTGATGCCCATGCGGCGGAGCTTGTCCACCATGGCGGCATCAGCGGGCGCCGGCGGATTGGCCGGCAGCAAGGCGGCAAAGCGCGTGAAGAAGGCCTGTGCATCCATTGCGGCCACCTGCTCAACGGGCGAGCTTTCAGGGTCGATGGCCGTGGGCCGCGGCGCGGCCTTCTCCGGCACGCGCCGCCCGCCACCCCAGGCCGACAGCGGCGTCAGCCGGTACTGGTCCTGCAGCCGGTGCACCGCCGGGAAGTCATGCTTGCCATTGGCCTGCGTACGGCCGATCAGCCAGACCATCGACGTGGGCGAGCGGATCTCCTGCATGCCCTTGGGCAGCGTGCCACGCCAGTCAGGCCCGGTGATGGCGAAGTTGCCGCGGCGGGTGCCGGTGGTGCGCTTGCCCGGCGACGCGAACACATTGGTCCACGCATCCATCAGCGGCATCAGGTAGTAGCGCCCGTGCGTATCGGGCACCGACAGGATGACCGGCTCCCTGGACAGGTCGAGCCAGGCCGACGAATACAGCGTGTCGGCGTTGGGGCTGACCACGTCGGTGAAGCTGGCGTCGGGGAAGGTGCGCTTGTGGTGGAAGGTATTGACCGGCGTGCGCAGCGTCATCAGCTCGCGCGTCACGTCCATCAGCACCATCGGATAGGCGAAGGTGAAGACCTCGGCGGACAAGGCCTTCATGGCCTGGTCCGACGGCGGTTGCTCGGCGACTGCCGGGCTGGTTCCGTGATCCGGCGCGGACGCACAGCCGGACAGCATGACGGCGAGCGTGACCGCGCTCGCCAGTTGACGCAAGGATGGCTTCATGACCCCGTTTTCCCAATGTTTTTGCGGCTTTTCGGGTGTTGCGGCTATGACTGCCGGCATGTCGTCCCGAAGGCGCATCTATTCCGTGCGCATCTTGTCCCGCGCGCCGGTGACCTGTCAATTCCTCTGAAGCCGGGAAGCGAGGGCAAGCGCACCGAACGCCGGCGGCATCGGTCAGGGGTGAATCATAAAGCACTATCAGGGGTGATGAAAACCGCACGCATGGGTGGGCTTTTCCGCCTCAAAGCCTCAGCGCGTCAGGAAATCCAGCACCACCTTGCTGAACGCGTCGGCCTGCTCCAGGTTGGAGATATGTGCGGCCTCCAGCTCGACATAGTGGGCGCCCGGGATCGTCTGCGCCAGGAACACGCCATCGCGCGGCGGCGTGGGCAGGTCGCCTGAACCCGCGACGACCAGCGTCGGCGTGGCGATCCTTTCGATTTGCGCGCGCAGGTCGGCATCGCGCACGGCCAGGCAGTTGGCCGCATAGCCCGCGGCCGGGGTGGCCCCGAGCATGGCGCGCAGCGATGCCACCAGCCCCGGATGCGCGGCCGCGTACGGCGGGGTGAGCCATTTGTCGACCACCGCGGCCGCGATCGATGCCACGCCGTCGCGCCCGACCGCAGCGGCGCGGTTGGTCCAGTTCTCCGGCGGGCCGATATAGGCGGCGGTATTGCACAACACCAGCTTGCGCAGGCGCGGGCCATGGTTCAGGGCCAGCCACATGCCAGTGATGCCACCCATCGACAAACCGCAGAAACTGGCCTGGCCGATGCCAAGGTGATCGAGCAGCGCGATCACGTCGCCGCCGAGCTGCGCGATGCTGTACGGACCCGCCGGCACCGACGACTCGCCATGGCCGCGCGTGTCATAGCGCAGCACGCGGAAGTGCTGGCTGAAGGCCGCCACCTGCGGCTCCCACATGCTGAAGCTGGTGCCCAGCGAATTGGACAGCACCAGCACCGGCAAGTGCTCGGCGCCATCGAGGCGGTAATGCAGTCGGACGTTGGCGAGGTCGGCGTATGGCATGGCGTTTGGCTCAGGATCAGGGGGCTGGGTGGCGGGCGCTCAGTTCGGCGCGATGGCCGAACCGTGTTGCGCCAGCGGCGTGACCTTGATCTCCATGTACGGGTACAGCGGCAGCGTGGTCAGCAGCGTGTGCAGTTCGTCGTTGTCGCCGACATCGAAGATGCTGACGTTGGCGTACTGGCCCACCACGCGCCACAGGTGGCGCCACTTGCCTTCGCGCTGCAGGCGCTGCGACATGGCCTTCTCGTCGGCCTTGAGCTGCTCCACCAGTTGTGGATCGAGCGATGCGGGAATCTTGACGGTCATTTCGGCCATGAACAACATGGGGTCTCCTTGTCTGGGGGTACGGTGGGATGGAGGCAGCGCGGGCTGCCTCGTCAAAGATGGCGCACGCCGTCGAGATAGGCCTTGCGCCAGCGCACGATGCGCACCTCGGCAAACAAACCCGCCTCGGTGAACGGATCGGCGTCGATGAATTGCCGTGCCGCGTCGCGGGTGTCGACATCGACGATATAGATGCCGCCGCCGGCATCCGAGCCATCGTCGTTGAGCTTGGCGCCGCAAGCCAGCAGCAGCGCCTTGTTGGCTTCCAGGTAATCCAGGTGGCTGGCGCGGGTGGCCTGGCGCACGTGCTGGAGATTGGGCTTGTCGACGGTTTCGATCAGGTACGGCATGGCAGTCCTCCTGTCAGCGGCGCGCTGGCCGCGGGTCAATGTCAGGCAATCTGCGCGCCCCACAGCAGCAGCGCGGCAATGTAGATCAGGCCCACCCAGAACATCATGATCACGGTGTAGCCCATCACGTCCTTCAGGTTCAGCCTGGACAGCGCCAGCGCCGGCAATATCCAGAACGGCTGCACCAGGTCGTTCCAGGCATTGCCGAGCATCACCGACATCGAGGTCTGGCTGACCGAGCTGTTGATGGCCTTGGCCGCATCGACCATGAACGGGCCCTGGATCATCCAGTGGCCGCCGCCCGACGGCGCGAAGAAGTTGATCACGAACGAGCTGAGCAGCCCCCAGAACGGCAGCGTCTGCGGTGTGGCGATCTCCACGAACACGCGCGAGATGGTATCCACCAGCCCCGAGCCGGCCATGATCGCCATGATGCCTGCATAGAACGGATACTGCAGGATGATGCCGGAAATGGTCTTGATGCCTTCGTTCAGCTTGGCCACGTAGTTGACCGGCGTGCCCAGCAGCAGCACGCCCGCGAACAGGATCAGGAAGTTGATCAGGTTCAGGTCGAGCGAGCCGCCCTGCGTGAAGTAGATGACCGCGTAGGCCATGCCGCACAGGCCGATGGCCAGGCTCAGGATACGGCTGTTGTTCAGGCGCGCGGCCAGGGTGTTCTCGCCGCCCATGCTGTGGGCCGAGCCGGCCTCGGCCTTGGCGGGTTCCTGGTCGCGGCGGATCTCCACCACATCGGCCGGGTTGCGCGGATGCAGCCAGGCATTGAGCAGCGGCAGCGTGACGATCACCGCCAGGCTGGTCAGCAGCATCGGCGTGGAGAAGATGGTTTCAGACAGCGGGATCACGCCCATCAGCTTTTCCATCGGGTGGCCCGGGGTGGAGATCAGCACCGGGATGCTGGCCGACAGGCCCAGCCCGTACAGGGTGAAGCCGCTGTACGCGGCGGCGATGATGAGCGGGTAATGCACGCCACGGACCTTCAGCGCCAGCTTCCTGGCGATGATGCCGCCGATCACCAGCCCGAAGCCCCAGTTCAGGTAGCTGCCGATGCCGCCCACCAGCGTGGCGACGATCACCGCGGTGCGCGGCGAGTGCACGGCGCTGACGATGCGGTCGAGCATGCGGTCAGTGAACGGCGCGGTGGCCAGCACGTAGCCCATCGCCAGGATCACCGCCATCTGCGTGGTAAATGCCAGCAGGTTCCAGAACCCCTTGCCCCAGCTGGCGATCACGGCCGGCGCTGCCTGCCCTTGCACCGTCACCGCCAGCGCCATCGTCAGCAAGGTCAGGCCGATGGCAAATACGAAGGGATCCGGCAGGTACCGGCGCATGAGTTCGGTGAAGAACCCGGCAATCTTGCTCATAGCTTCCTTGTCTCCAGTTTCGGCCAAAGTTACGCTATTAGAACTACAGTTCTATATGCGAACTTCGCAAATACGCGTGGCTATGCTAAAGGCCGGTCGACCGGTTGGTCAAGGAAATGGGGACGCGCGATTACATTCGTTTCGCGCAACAATTATTGAATGAGACCTGGAATTTTCTACGCAGGCCATGCAATGCGGCAGATCGGCAGGATCAATAGCGCATCTGCACATCATCGACCTTGCCCGTCCGCGCGTTGTACAGGCAGGCATAGTGGAAGCCGATCGCCGACGAACTGTCGTCAGGCTCGAACACGCCTTCGCCATTGACCGAGGTTTGCGCATTGGGGCGCAGGTAGTACTGCTCGCGGTCGGCCATCAGCATCACGCTGCCAGGCTGCGGGTAGCGGCGCTTGAGGGCTTCCGCCACGGCCGGCTCGCAGGCCGTGGACGCGGCCCTGGATGCGGCTTGTGGATCGACGGTGATGCGGGTGGTGGCCGGGGGCACCGGGCGCGGTGCCATCTGCGGCGGCGTTTCGCAGGCGGCCAGCAGGCACACCAGCGGCAGGCACAGGCAAGAAGCTCGGATCACGCGGACCTCCTCAGAAGGAGGGCGCCGGCAACGGGCACCCCAAAAAGTGAAGCGGAGCTATCAGGTTACTGCCTCTGGCCGGAAAAGCCAAAGCCGGCGCGCCCGGGCAGCCGGGCAATGCCCCGCCGATAGCGAATCCTTGAACGCGGCTAAACTATGGCACGCGGCAGCGCCCCGGGTTCCGGCCAGGTGCGTGCCGCCAGCACAACCATGATGCCGACACAATGACAACCACAGAGACAAGCGGCAACCGCCCTGCCACCCCTGCCCCCCTGCTGCGCACCGCCGCCAGCCTGCTCGTCGTGCGCGATGCGCCGGCCGGCATGGAAGTGCTGCTGGTACGCCGCGTCGAACGCGCCAACGACCGCAGCAGCGGCGCCTACGTCTTCCCTGGCGGCACGCTCGACGCGCAGGACAAAGCCCTGCACGCGCATGCCCACGGCCTGGACGACGCCCTTGCCAGCGAACGCCTGGGCCTGCCGGCCAGCGGCCTGGACTTCTACCTGGCCGCCTTGCGCGAATGCTATGAAGAGGCCGGCCTGCTGTTTGCCTGCGACCGCGACGGGCGCCCGCATTCGCCGCACCAGCTCGACGCCGCCCGCCAGGCGCTGCTGCGCGAGGCAGTGCAGCGCGGCGGCCCCGGCCTGGCCCACGCTTGCGAGCAACTGGGCCTGCACCTGGCGGCCGACCGGCTCGCCTATCACAGCTACTGGCTGACGCCGCCCGGCCTGCCCAAGCGTTTCGATACCCGCTTCTTTGTCGCCATCGCCCCCGAAGGCCAGATGGCCGTGCCCGACGGCACCGAGATCGTGGAGCACCGCTGGGTCCGCCCCGGCGAGGCCGCCGATCCCGCCAGCGGCCTGCCGCTGATGCACGTCACGCGCCGCACGCTGAGCTCGATCGCGCAGTTTGAAAGCGCCGCGGCCTGCTTCGCCTATTACTCGCAGTTGCGCGGCATTGCCTGCATCATGCCGCGGCTGGCCACCGGCGCAGCCGGCGTGCGCCCGGTGATGCCCAACGAGCCGTGCTACGCCGAGATCGGCCGCATCGATCCCGACGGCAACACGCACGGCCGTTATGAGCTGGCACCGGGCGTGCCGGTACGGCTGTCCGAGCGCGTCTGGCGCGTGACCGCCAACAACGGCAGCGTGATGACGGGCCCGGGCACCAACACCTACCTGGTAGGCGGCGGTGCGCGCAATGAATGGGCCGTGATCGATCCGGGCCCCGACGATGGCGAGCATGTGCGCGCCATCCTTGCTGCCGCACCCGGCCCGATCCGCTGGATCCTCGCCACGCATACCCACCTGGACCACTCGCCCGCTGCCGCCGCGCTGCAGGCCGCCACCGGCGCCACGGTGCTCGGGCGTGCCGCGCCAGCCGGCCAGTGGCAGGACCTCAGCTTCGAGCCACAGCGCGAACTGGACCACGGCGAGCGCCTTGCCATCACCGAGGACTGCACCCTGCGCGTGTGCCACACACCGGGCCACGCCTCGAACCATCTCTGCTACCTGCTGGAAGAAGAAAAGACACTCTTCACCGGCGACCACGTGATGCAGGGCTCGACCGTCGTCATCGGCCCGCCCGATGGCGACATGCGCGCCTACCTGGACTCGCTCGCAGCGCTGCAGGACGAAGACCTCGACTGGCTGGCGCCGGGCCATGGCTTCCTGATCGCGCGCCCGCAGGACGCCATCCGCATCCTGGTCCGGCACCGGCTGCAGCGCGAGGCCAAGGTCGCTGCCGCGCTGCGCGAACTGGGTCCGGCACCGATCGGCGAGCTGCTGCTGCGCGTCTACGACGATGTGCCGCCGCGCATGCATCCGGTTGCGCAGCGATCGCTGCTGGCGCACCTGCTCAAGCTGCGCGATGACGGCAAGGCGCAGGAAACGGACGGCATCTGGTCGAACGCCGCGGCGTAACACCGGGCGCGGGCATCGGGGCCACTTGAAGATTTTTGGCGGGGGGCTTGCGCAAACCAGAAATTGCGCTACAATGGCGCCTCTCGTGTGCGGCTGTAGCTCAGTTGGATAGAGTACTTGGCTACGAACCAAGGGGTCGTGGGTTCGAATCCTGCCAGCCGCGCCACCTATGCAGAAAGAAAAAGGGCTTCCGGAAACGGAAGCCCTTTTTTCATTGCGGCGCTCGCATCTGGCGCCACCCTCCCCACTACCACCGATAGCGCGCCCCGACCGTTCCGCCCGGGTTGCGCCCCGCCCTCACCTTGAACCACAGCTTCATGCCGGTCGACGTATTGCCATGCGCGCCGATGTTGAAGGAGAACAGTCCGCGCAGCAGGTCGGCATCGATCTTGGTGCCGTTGATGTTGATGACCTGCTTGCGGCTGTCCTGCCACCAGTCTGCCTCGACAAAGGGATAGATGCCGGCCAGCCGCGTCGGCTGCGCGCCGTACAGGCGCACGCCGATACCGGCGGCGCTGGCGTCGCCGGGCATGGCTTGCATCGGCATGCCGGAGACGGGGGACATGCCAGGCTGGTAGGCCAGCTGCAAGCGCGGCTGGATGGTCAGCCCGCCTGCGCGCGGCACCACGGCATCGACCGCCAGCGCCATGGTGCGCACGCGACTGTCGGCAAAACCGCCTGCGCTGGTGATGTCGTCCAGGTGCAGCGACACCCGGCGCGGGCGTTCGGCCATGGCGGCAGTTTCACGGTCGACCGCGGCAAGGCCGGGAGCATCGTCATCGGGCCCGGGGCCTAAGGCGAGCGTTAACGCGGATGGGGACGACTGCGACGGCGCGGCATACTCGACGGTGACGGGCTCGGCGGGCGTGGCGGACCAGGCAGGAGCAGCGGTGTCGGCAACCAGCAGATCGGGCACGTCGGCCATTGCGGGCTGCCCGGCTTGCGCCTGCAGCGGCTGGTCCCAGCCGGAGACGCCCTGGCTTTCCGGAACGGCGTCATCTGCATGGGCCAGTGCACACATCAGCATGGCCAGGATGACGCTGTACTGCAGGTGATGCAGGACCATGCCGTGGTGCGCGGCACATGCGTGCCACCCGGGGCAAGTCCCCGCCTCCCTTTCTCTCGATGACAAGACCGTAGTCATGGCAACCACCTTCGGACGTTATATGTGCCTGCCCGATGAGCTTGAGCATAGGTCAAATGCCCTGCCAGCGTTAGCCGGTAATGTTCGGCCGCGCGCGCCCCGTACGACCCTGTCAGTGAGCAAATTCGGCCTGGCCGCTGCGCCTTTTCGTCAATAATGGCGGTAATGACAAATCTTGCAGACATCGCCCGGCAAGCTGCCGCCGGGAGCAAACCTTATGGCCTTGTGGCAACGTGCGCGCCGGCATGAGTCCGAACCCGGGGGCATGGCACCGCCGGCCGGACGCAGCCGCAGCCTGAAGCGCAAGCTGGCGATCGCCACGGCGGTCGGCGGGCTCTGCACCCTGGTGCTCGCCGCGCTGGTGATGGCCCGCTCGTATGGCGACTTCACCTCGGCGCGGCAGAACCTGTATGACATCTCGGCGTACCGCGAGCTGCTCGAGGCCGCCAACGTGCTGTCCGCGGAACGCGGACCGGCCAACAGCGTGCTGGGAGAGCCACCCTCGCCCAACACTCCCGCGCGCGAACGCCTGCAAGCCTTCCGCGCCCGCAGCGATGCCGCGCTGGCGCGCCTGGCCGCGCCGCCGCCGGCACCCTTCGGCCTGCACAACCACCACCTGCCGCCGCTGATGGTCGAGCGCGTGCGCGAACGCCTGGCGCGGGCGCGGGCCGAGATCGACGAACTCGCCGGGCGCCCGCGCCAGGACCGTGACATGGACGAGATCCGCCATGCCATCGAAAGCATGTTCGAGGTCGTGGACGCGCTGCAGCCGGCCATCGCCTGGCAGGTGCGCGAACTGTCCGCCTGCGACGACGGCCTGGCGGCGCCGGCGCTGACCGGCAGAATGCTGGGCGACCTGCGCGAGTATGGCGGGCGCATCGCCTCGCAGATCATGGCGCCCGTGGCGGCGCGCCAGCCGATGCCGGTGCAGAGCCTGGTGGATGCCACGCGCTCGCGCGGCCGGCTGCTGGAGCTATGGCAGCTGGCGGGGCCGGCGCACAACATGTTCGGCGCCGTGCCCGCGCTGGAGCAGGCATACGCCGACGCCGGCCACCAGTTTTTCGGCCAGGGCCTGTCGATGATCGACAGCCTGCTTGCGCAGGGCCGCGTGTCGGGCCATTACTCGATGACGCCGACGGAGCTGACCAACCGCTATGTGCGCACGCTGGAGCCGCTGGAGCGGCTGCGCAGCGTATTCCTGGACGAGGTGGTCGCGCATTTCACCGCGACGCGCGCGCAGGCGCTGCGCGAACTGACGGCCGCGTGCGGCACGTCGGCGCTGATCCTTGCCGTGCTGGGCTACGTGCTGGTGTTCATGCAGCGCTCGGTGTTCCTGCCGCTGCTGCGCGCCGGCGACGAAGTGATCG
The DNA here is from genome assembly GCF_058787075.1 of Cupriavidus sp. FW305-46. Lineage (NCBI taxonomy): Bacteria > Pseudomonadati > Pseudomonadota > Betaproteobacteria > Burkholderiales > Burkholderiaceae > Cupriavidus > Cupriavidus sp. FW305-46. Next base: position 66,123 of record NZ_JBYSZI010000003.1, on the reverse strand, counting down.
GCCTGGCCGAGGCGCGCGACCACCCGCACTACGCTGCGCCAGCGGCGTCCGCCAGGCCCGCGGCGGAGATGCGGCGCCTGTTCGATGCCATCGAGATCCTGCGCCGCAAGCTGCGCGAGCGCGCCTCGCTGACCGAACAACTGGAACACCAGGCGCGCACCGACAGCCTGACCGGGCTGCTGAACCGGCGCGCGCTGGAGCTGGTGGCCGCGCAGTACGCGGCACACGACAGCGCCAGCCTGGTGCTGATCGACGTGGACCGCTTCAAGCAGATCAACGACCGCCATGGCCATGCCGCCGGCGACCAGGTGCTGCGCGACATCGCTGCGATGATGCGCGCGCTGGTGCCGCCCGAAGGCGTGCTGGCACGCTTCGGCGGCGAGGAGTTCGCGCTGCTGCTGTCGCACGGCAGGCCGGGCGAGGCCGCCGCGCTGGCCGAAACCCTGCGCGCGGAAATCGCGTCGCGCCCGGTCTACCTGTCGGGCAGCACCCAGCTGTGCGTCACCGCCAGCTTCGGCGTGGCCATCGGGCGCGGCGGCGAGCGTCACTGGCAGCGGCTGTTCGGCGCGGCCGACGCTGCCATGTACCGCGCCAAGGCCGAAGGGCGCAATTGCGTGCGCGAGGCACAGCGTGAGGAAGGGGTGGCAACCGGCTGAACCAGGCCGACCGTGGAACCAGCACGGAAAACGAAGGACGAAAAAAAACCCGCATCGCTGCGGGTTATTTCCAGATAACCGAGGCCGCTGCTTCGGTATCGAATGGCGGCGCCCGGAAAGGACTCGATCATTCAGGCCGGGCTGAAACGAAGAAAGGCTCGCTTGCGCGAGCCTTTCCAAATATTGGTGCCCAGAAGAGGACTCGAACCTCCACAGTGTTGCCACCGCTAGGACCTGAACCTAGTGCGTCTACCAATTCCGCCATCTGGGCTTCGTTTCGCTGCATTGCTGCTGCGATGCGAAGAACGAAATTATGCCGAGCGCGTCAGGAACTGTCAACACCCTGACACAAAAAATTTGTGATTCTTATTGCCCGCCGCCGCGCCGCAGGAAATCCACCTGCGCCGGCCGGCCAGGCAGGTCCAGCGCGGCCATCGCAGGGGGCATGCTGGCGATGGTCTTGCCGGCACGCAGCACCCGCAGCCGCGTGGCGCGCAGGCGGATTGCCTCCACCGGGTCGCGCGCCTGCAGCAGCACCAGGTCGGCGCGGCAGCCAGGCGCCACGCCGTAGCCATCCAGCCCCAGGATCTGCGCGGGCGTGGCGGTCACCGCGGCGAAGCAGGCGCGCATGGCCTCCTGCCCGGTCATCTGCGCAACGTGCAGCCCCATGTGCGCCACTTCCAGCATGTCGCCGGAGCCCAGGCTGTACCACGGATCCATCACGCAATCGTGGCCGAACGCCACCGGCACGCCGGCCGCCAGCAACTCCGGCACGCGCGTCATGCCGCGGCGCCGGGGATAGGTATCGTGCCGCCCCTGCAGCGTGATGTTGATCAGCGGATTGGCGATCGCCGCCACGCCGGCCTCGCGCATCAGCGGAAGCAGCTTGGACACGTAGTAGTTGTCCATCGAATGCATCGAGGTCAGGTGCGAGCCCGCCACCCTGCCCTGCAGGCCGAGCCGCACGGTCTCGCTGGCCAGCGTCTCGATATGGCGCGACAGCGGGTCGTCGCTCTCGTCGCAGTGCATGTCGACACGCAGGCCGCGGTCCGCCGCCAGCTCGCACAACAGCCGCACCGATTCGGCGCCCTGCGCCATGGTGCGCTCGAAATGCGGGATCCCGCCGACCACGTCGACGCCCATGTCCAGCGCGCGCTTCAGGTTGTCCAGCGCGCCGGGCGCGCGCAGCACGCCGTCCTGCGGAAACGCCACCAGCTGCAGGTCCAGGTAGGGGCGCACGCGCTCGCGCACGTGCAGCAGCGCCTCCACCGCCAGCAGCCGCGGATCGCACACGTCCACATGCGAGCGGATCGCCAGCAGCCCGCGCGCCACCGCCCAGTCGCAATAGGCCAGCGCGCGCTCGACCAGCGCTTCCTGCGTCAGCATCGGCTTGAGCTCGCCCCACAGCGCGATGCCTTCGAGCAGCGTGCCCGACTGGTTCACGCGCGGCAGCCCGTACGACAGCGTGGCGTCCATATGGAAGTGCGCATCGACGAACGGCGGCGTCACCAGAAGGCCGGCCGCATCGATCTCGTCGGCGGCGCGCGCGGCCAGTGCCGGCTCAACCGCGGCGATGCGGCCCGCGGCAATGCCGATATCGATGTCGGTGCGCCCGTCGGGCAGGTTGCAGTGCCGCAGGATCAGGTCGAGCATGGAGGTCTCTCAGGCAGGAGGCACGGCGATGTTCTCACGGCGCCGGCTCCGGCGCCACGGCGTCATGCGCGCCGGTCGCGTGCTGCGGGCTCGGGGTCGAGTCCGCAGCCGCGCAGCAGCAGCGCCACCAGGTGCTCGGTGGCCTGCGCATAGTCCTGCTGCTCCAGCTGGCTGACGCCGAGCACCGCGCATACCTGCGACTCGAAATCCGCATAGGTCTGCGTGGCCGCCCAGATCGTGAAGAACAGGTGCTGGGGGTCGACCGGCGCCATCTGGCCGCGGTCGATCCACTGCTGCACCACCGCGGCCTTGCGCGACACCAGTTCGCGCAGCACCTGCCGCAGGACCTCGCCGATCTCATGCGCGCCGTGCAGCAGTTCATTGGCAAATACGCGCGACGCATCCGGATGACTGGCCGACAGCCGCATCTTGGCGCGGATGTATTGTTCCAGCGCCACCTGCGGTGGCAGCTCGGCGCGGATGATGTCGGTCTCCGACAGCCACAGCTGCAGCGTATGCGCCAGCACGGCACGGTACAACGCCTGCTTGGTGCGGAAGTAGTAATGCAGGTTGGACTTGGGCACCCCGGCACGCACCGCGATCTCGGCCATGGTGGCGCCGGCAAAGCCCGCGCGCGCAAAGACATGCTCGGCCGCGTGCAGGATCATGGCCTGGTTCTCCTGCCGGATGCGCCCGCCCGGGGCATCGCACGCGGGCAGCGGGCGCCGCGCCGCGGCGCTGGCCTGCGTGTCCATCAGCGCGTGCCGTAGAGGCGGTCGCCGGCGTCGCCCAGCCCGGGCACGATATAGCCGTGCTCGTTGAGCGTGTCGTCGATGGCCGCGGTGACGATGCCGACCTCAGGGTGCGCCGCGCGCAGCGCGCGCAGCCCCGGGCGCGAGGCGATCAGGCACACGTACTTCATGGTGGTGACGCCGGCCTCTTTCAGGCGGTTCAGCGCGGCGATGGCCGAGTTGCCGGTGGCCAGCATCGGGTCCACCACGATCACCATGCGCTCCTGGATGTCTTCCGGCATCTTGAAGTAGTACTCGATCGGCTCCAGCGTCTCGGGGTCGCGGTACAGGCCGATATGCCCGACGCGCGCCGCCGGCAGCAGCTCCAGCATGCCGTCGATAAAGCCGTTGCCCGCGCGCAGGATCGACACCAGGCACAGCTTCTTGCCCGACAGCACCCGCGACTGCATCGGCGCGATCGGCGTGCGGATGGCGACCGTCTCCATGGCCAGGTCGCGCGTGGCTTCGTAGGTCAGCAACTGGCTGATTTCACGCACCAGCCGGCGGAAGTTGTCGGTGGTGGTGTCCTCGCTGCGCACCAGGGTGACCTTGTGCTGCACCAGCGGGTGGTCGACGACCAGCACGCCGGCCAGGCCGGCAGCATCGGCATCGAGTGGGTCAACAGCGGGAACAGCGGACATGTCGTTCATGGTGACGCTCCTGATGCCAGGTTTCACATGCAATGCCTGCCGGCAACGTCGGCCGCCTGGCGGCCGACGTGCTCAGAACACGGTGCCGTCGCTGATGATGGCGAACGGCGGCGCGCCACCCGGGCGCCGCTTGGCGGCAATGCGGCGCCCCGCCGCCCAGGTGCCGCCTTCGAGCACGCGCGCCAGCGGGAAATTTTCTTCCTGCAAGCCAAGCGCCTGGCGCACGCCGTCGGCCACCAGGTCCAGGCCGGTCACGGTCAGCGCGCGCCATTCGACGATCACGGGCTCATCCACCGCATGCGGCACGGCGGCAAAGCCGGGGTCGCGCGGCACCATCAGCTCGAAGTCGTAGAGCAGGCCGCCGTTGCGATATTCGGGCAGGCCCGTCAGCGCGTCCAGCCCGGTCACGGTCAGGCCGGCGTCCTCCAGCGGCTCCAGCAGCGAATAGGTCAGCCATTGCGTGAGCTTGTGGAACGGCACCAGCCCGCCCGGCGCGGCCGGATGCCGCCAGCAGTCGCCCAGCGACACGCCTTCGACAATGATCCGCCCCGGCCATACCGGCCCCAGGCCGACCAGCAGCGTGCGCAGCAGGAAGCTGGCGTCGAGCTGCCCGTTGACCGCATGCGCCTTCAGGTAGTCGTACAGGTTGCCCAGCCGCGCCGGCCGGCCGAACAGCGCCGGGGTCGCCTCCATCACCTCGCCCAGGCGGCGCAGCAGGCCGGCGCGGCCTTCCAGCCCCACCAGCGGGTTGTGCTGCGCGACCTGGAAGGCGTGGGCGATGCTGTCGGCATCGATGCGCTGCAGCCGCTCGGCGTCCGCGCGCAGCGGATCGCCCGGCGCGGCCGAGAAGCCGCCGCGCGCGAACAGGTCGAAACTGGCCACGCCCAGCCCTTCCGAGCGCGTCAGCACCAGGTCGCTGGCCGGATCGCGGTAACGCCAGTCAGGGCCGGCACCGGCATCGAGCAACACGCTTGGAATCACCAGGTCGATGCCGATGCGGGCGCGCTCCTCGCGGTGCTCGGGCCCGCTCAGCGCGGCACGCTCGCACAGCACCTGCCAGCGGTCCGCGCGCTGGTCGACGCCGGCGCTTTCAAAATGGCGCCAGCGGCTGTGGTACGGCACCTGCAGGTCCGGATAGCGCTGGCGGATGGTGCTGGCGACATAGTCGGCAATGGCATGCACGCGGTCCGGATGCCAGGTGAAAAGTTCGGACGCGCCGCTGGCCACGTGCTCGGTGACCGCCGCGCAATGCGTGCGCACCGCCTCGGCACACAGCAGCGCCGAAGCGGGATGCCCTTCCGGCACCGGGCTCAGCCAGCCGGCACCCGGCCGCATCTCGTTACCTGTGCCCTGGCGGTCCATGCCGGGCTTGCCATCCTCGGGAAACATCGTCATTCGTTCAACCCCCTGCCCTTTGCCAGGGCCAGTTCGTTCGCATCCGGCGGCGTGTAGTGCGTAAAGTAGCCCGCGGCCACCTTGGCATCGATCTCGACACGGGCGTCGGCGGGAATCAGGGTCTCGGGGATGGCCACCTGCTCGACCACCTCGATGCCCTGCGCCACCAGCGCGCCATGCTTCATGTTGCTCATCGACGCCCAGCGGTCGATGCGGCGGATGCCCAACCAGTGGAACACATCCGGCATCAGCTCCTGGAAACGCATGTCCTGCACGCCTGCCACGCATTCGGTGCGGGCAAAGTAAGTCTCGGCACGGTCGCCGCCCACCTGCCGCTTGCGTGCGTTGTAGACCAGGAACTTGGTCACCTCGCCCAGCGCGCGGCCCTCCTTGCGGTTGTAGACCACCAGCCCGACACCGCCCTGCTGCGCCATCTCGATGCACACCTCGATGCCATGTGCCAGATACGGCCGGCAGGTACAGATGTCTGACCCGAACACATCCGATCCGTTGCATTCATCGTGCACGCGGCAGGCCACGCGGGTTTCGGGCTTGCCCAGCTGGCTCACGTCGCCGAAGAAATACAGCGTCATGCCGCCGATGGGCGGCAGGAACACCTTCAGGTCCGGCCGCGTCACCAGTTCCGGGAACATGCCGCCGGTCTGCTCGAACAGGCTGCGGCGCAGCACGCTTTCCTTGATGCCGAAACGGGCCGCCAGCCCGGGCAGGTACCAGACCGGATCGACCGCAGCCTTGGTCACGCGCACATCGCCGTTGGCATGGAGGATGTCGCCGTCGGGCTTGAGCCGGCCGGCCGCGATGGCCGACATCAGCTCCGGCATGTTGATATGCGCGCGGGTGACGGCGATGGTCGGGCGGATATCCACGCCGGCCGCGATGCGGTCGGCAAACACAGTGGAAACCAGGTGGCCCCAGGGATCCAGCGAGACAATTTTCTCCGGGTCGCCCCACTGCGGATGCGGGCCGATGGCCTCCGCCGGCGCGGTATCGGTCAGGTCGGTGCGATGGTCGCGCTGCAATGCGCCCGCAGCAACCGCCAGGGCCCGGTAGATCGCGTAGGCACCTGCGTGAGTACCGATCACATTGCGCTGCGCCGGATTCGCCAGGCTGGCAATGACCGGCCCGCGCTCGGCCGCCGTGGGGGCGCCCCAGTGGATAGGCTCGGCCGGCTTGTCGCGGCGTGCGTGCGAGGTCAGGACGATATGGTCGGACATGGCACCCTCGGTTCCCGATGGAATCCTGACCAAATGGTCAGGTTTACGATTCCATACTAGGCAACCTTTGTGCCATCGCCCAATGCCGTTTACGCGAGTGTTGCTCCGATGTGTGTGGCGCCGAACGCAAGTTCGGGCGGGCGGCATGCACGCATGGCGTGCAGGCGGCGTGGCATAACGGGTGCACAAGCACCAACAAGAAGCGCGCACGGCCATGCTGGCACGGCGCCGTCCGGGAGAAGCCGTACCACCGCTGCACGACCGTGCCTGCAAACGTTACACGCGTTGCCGGCTGGCGCGGTCGCGGCCGTTGCCCAGCAGCGCACGCAGCGCCGCCAACGGCCGGGCGCTTTCGATGTAGCGATAGAACAACGCGCCGGCCACATTGCTGAGCGCCCATGCTGCAACCATGCCGAGCGCGTTCAGCACCGGCCGGCCTGGCGCCAGGTTCGACACCAGCGCGTTGACCAGCAGGCAGACCGGAAAGTGAACCAGGAACACCGAATAGGAAATGCGCCCGAAGAAGCCGACCACGCGCGCCCGCGGCCAGCGCTCCAGCCAGCCGCCGCGGCGCGCCACCGCCAGCAGCAGCGCAGTGGCCAGCGCCACCGCGATGCGCAGCCGGAAATCGAAGGCCAGCGCCGCCAACGCCACCGCGCCGAGGACCAGCAGCGGCAACACCGGGCGACCGGGGTTGGACGCCCAGTAGGCCAGCGCCCCCATGCCATAGGCGCCGAAGAAGTACAGCGCCCAGATATCCCACGCGGCATCGCGGTTGAACCAGAACAGCGACGCCACTGCCACCAGCGCCACGATGCCAATGCTGACCCCGGCACCCGCCGGCGCTTTCCCGCACGCCGCGGCGCGCGCGGCCCACAGCGCGCCCAGCAGCAGCGCAAACAGCTGCAGGTCGATGGCCACGTACCAGACCCCGGCCGAGAGCGCGTCGACATCGAGCACGTTATGCAGCAACGTCACGTGCGCCAGGAACTGCAGCAGGCCGGGCGGCGCGGGGATCGAATCATGCACCATCCATTGGCGCGCCAGGGCGGCACCGGCGATGCTGAGCAGCAGCGCCGCGGCAAAGGGCACCACCAGCTTCTGGTAGCGCCGCCACAGCACCAGCAGCGGATGCTGGCTGATCTCCAGCCGGCCATGCGGCGCCAGGCTGCGCGCGGCGAGGAAACCGCTGACCACCAGGAAGACCTGCACGGCGATGCGGGCGTAGTCGTACAGCCAGTCCACCAGCCCCGGGGCCAGCCGATACGCGGTATCGGACATCGGGCCATAGAAGGCCAGGTGATGGAGCACGATCAACTGGGAGCTGATTGCTTTCAGGGCGTCAATGCACGGCAGGCGCGACGGACGGGGGCTCATTGTTATAGGAATGTTGCGATTGCACGGAGGGGGCAATTCTACCTGCTTGCACCGACTTCAATATGGCGCGTACGCCACTACATGGAGATTCGTTACACACTGCCCCGGCATGTTGCGAGTTTGCCGTCGCGGCCCAATACACCTGCAGGATAGATACGGGGGACGTCAGGCTTGAACCACTCATTGAAGGGGCGTTTCGTTGTGCGCCAGTAGGCTAAGCTAGATCCAGGATTGCCACTTTGGGGCCGCTTATGCAGCACCGCACGCTCTTCCCCCGCACCGGTCACGCCTTCCGTTGCGGCTTGGCTGAGTGCTCCCTCATCGCCCTTCTGGCCGCGGCCCTGGCGGGATGCGAGGGAGTCCCCCGGGATACCGCGGCGACACCGCCACCGCCGCGTCAGCCGATTGCGCCCAGCGACGACGTGTACCCCGCCCCGACCACGGTACGCGACACGCGACCTACGGTGCGCACTCCGTAGGCGGCGTTTTCCTACGCGGCCGGCATCCGGCCCTTGCACCCGGATGTCATCCCCCTGTCATCCACCCCAAACAAAATGCCATCCAGACAGGGTGCAGACACCCGTCCGCCAGCCGCCTTCTGCGGCAGTGCAGCGACGGAATGTCTTGACGCCCCGTTTTTTCCACCTTCAATGAAAACGTTTTCATCCGGAGCTGCAAGCGTGAATCGCAAAGATCCAGCGGGGGGCAGGCCCGACACGACAGGTGGCGCCACCCTGATCGACGTGGCGCAAGCCGCGCGGGTGTCGCTCGCCACCGCATCGCGCGTGTTCAGCAGCCCGCACCTGGTCCGCGACAGCACGGCGCAGCGCGTGCGCGAGGCGGCGCGCCGGCTCAGCTTTCGCCCCAACCTGCTGGGCAGCAAGCTGCGCGCCCAGCAGACCCGCATGATCGGCGTGATGCTGCCAACGCTGGAAAACGCGGTGTTCGCCGAATGCTGGCACGGCATCGAGGAAGCGGCGCTGGCGGGCGGCTATTCGCCGATGCTGGTCACCAGCGGCTACGATCCGGCGCGCGAATGCGAGCGTGTGGAGTACCTGCTGCGCCATCGCGTGGACGGCATGGTGCTGACCGTGGCCGACGCGGCGCACAGCACGGTGCTGGATCAACTCGACGGCGAGGGCGTGCCCTACGTGCTGGCGTACAACCAGGCCGGACCGCGCAGCCGGCGTCATTCGGTATCGGTGGACAACCGGCGCAGCGCCTGCGCCGGCGTGGAGGCCCTGATCGCCGCCGGGCACCGCCGCATCGCCGTGGTATCGGGCGCCTTCGTCGCCTCGGACCGCGCGCGCCAGCGCTTTGCCGGCTATCAGGACGCCATGCGCGCGCACGGGCTAAGGCCCGCCACGCCAGTCTGCCTGCCATCGCACACCGCCAGCAATGCCGAACAGATCCGCGCGCTGGTCCGGGCAAACGATGCGCCCACCGCCTTTTTCTGCACCAATGACCTGCTGGCCATCGGCGTGATCTCCGACCTCAGGCGCCTCGGCCTGAGCGTGCCGCGCGACATCTCCGTGCTGGGCTATGACGGTATCGCGCTGGGCAGCGTGGTCGAACCGCCGCTGGCCACCGTCGTGCAACCCAATGCGGAGATCGGCGCCAGCGCCGTCGGCCGGCTGCTTGCCTGGCTGCACGATGGCGGACGAGCCTCGGCGGCGCTGGCGCGCGTCACGCTGCTGCCGCACGCACTGCGCGTCAACGGCACCGTGGCCGCTCCGCCGTCACCGTAACCGCGTGCGCATGTTGCATTCCCCACCCCCTGTCCTCAACCAAGGAGCCTCTCATGCAACCTATTCCTTCCTGGCGCCGCCCGCTGCGCTGGATTGCCCTGGCGCTAAGCGCTGCCGCGTTCAGCCAGGGCGTGGCCGCCCAGACCGCGATCTGCTACAACTGCCCGCCCGAATGGGCCGACTGGGCGGCACAGATCCGCGCCATCAAGGAAAAGACCGGCGTTGCCGTGCCGCTGGACAACAAGAACTCCGGCCAGTCGCTGGCGCAGCTGGTCGCCGAGAAAGCCAGCCCGGTGGCCGACGTGGTCTACTACGGCGTGACCTTCGGCATCCAGGCCAAAAAGGATGGCGTCACCGCCGCCTACAAGCCCGCCCACTGGAACGACATTCCCGACGGCCTGAAAGACCCGCAGGGCAACTGGTTCGCCATCCATTCCGGCACGCTGGGCTTCATGGTCAATGTCGACGCGCTGCGCGGCAAGCCGGTGCCGCAGTCATGGGCCGACCTGCTCAAGCCCGAGTACAAGGGCCTGGTCGGCTATCTCGACCCCGCCAGCGCCTTCGTAGGCTATGTGGGCGCAGTCGCGGTCAACCAGGCCATGGGCGGCACGCTCGACAACTTCGGCCCGGCCTTCAAGTATTTCAAGGACCTGCAGAAAAACCAGCCGATCGTGCCCAAGCAGACCGCTTATGCGCGCGTGCTGTCCGGTGAAATCCCTATCCTGCTCGATTACGACTTCAACGCCTATCGCGCCCGCTACAAGGATCACGCCAACGTTGCCTTCGTGATCCCCAGGGAGGGCTCAGTGGTGGTTCCCTACGTGATGAGCCTGGTCAACAAGGCGCCGCATGAGGCCGAAGGCCGCAAGGTGCTCGACTTCGTGCTGTCCGACGCCGGCCAGGCGCTGTGGGCCAACGCCTACCTGCGCCCGGTGCGCGCCGGCGTGGTGCCTAAGGAAGTACAGGCGCGTTTCCTGCCGGCCACCGAATACGCACGGGCCAAGGCGGTGGACTTCGGCAAGATGGCCGACGTGCAAAAGGCGTTCAGCGAGCAGTATCTGAAGGAAGTGCGCTGACGACTGGCGATGGTGTCACCCGCCTGATGGTTGTCTCCCCGCAAAGGGGGAGACAACCGGGCGGCTCACCCAAACCATCGCCCCCCCCCCATCACCCCGTCGCTGCCATGACAAACCGATCCCCCTCCCTCTTCCTGTTCGCCTTGCCGGCACTGGTGGTCTTCCTGACCTTCTTCTGCCTGCCGATGGCGCGGCTCCTGGCGGTCAGCATCAACGGCGAGCAAGGCGCGGGCGTGTACTGGACCGTGGTCTCCAGTCCGCGCTACCTGCACAGCCTGGTGGTCACCGTGCTGCTGTCGGCCGCCGTGACACTGGCCACGCTGGTGATTGCCGGCATTGCCGGCACCTTCCTGCAGCGCAACGCGGTGCCTGGCAAGTCCGTGCTGGTGGCCATGCTGAGCTTTCCGCTGGCGTTTCCCGGCGTGGTGATCGGCTTCATGGTCATCATGCTCGGCGGCCGCAACGGCCTGCTGGCAATGGTCGGCGACAAGGTCGCCGGCGAGCGCTGGACCTTTGCCTACGGCCTGGCGGGGCTGTTCGTCGGCTACCTGTACTTCTCGATCCCGCGCGTGATCCTGACCGTGATGGCGGCCGTGGACAAGCTGGACGCCTCGCTGGAAGAAGCGGCCCGATCGCTGGGCGCCAGTCCCTGGCACGTGGTGCGCGACGTGATGCTGCCCGCGATGATGCCGGCCATGATCTCCAGCGGCGCGATCTGCTTTGCCACCAGCATGGGCGCGTTCGGTACCGCCTTCACGCTGGCCACGCAACTCGATGTGCTGCCGCTCACCATCTACAACGAGTTCACCAACTACGCCAACTTCGGCATGGCCGCTGCGCTGTCCATCCTGCTGGGCACCGTCACCTGGGCCTTGCTGGCGCTCGCACGCTGGTTCTCCGGCGACGCCGTGGCCGCGACCGCCTAGGAGCCAACCCATGACCCCAACCCATCGCCGCCCCGGCTACTGGCTGCAACTGGCGCTCACACTGGCAGTCTGCGCCTTCATGACCGTGCCGGTCGTGCTCTCCGTGCTGGCTGGCCTGACCAACAATATCTTCATCGGCCTGGAAAGCGGCCTGACCACGCGCTGGCTCGCGGAAGTCTGGTCGCTTTATCGCAATACCATCTTCCTGTCGCTGCTGATCGCGCTGGCCTGCCTTGCCTGCACGCTGGTGCTGGGCGTGCCGGCCGCGTACTACATGGCGCTGCGGCGCAACCGCATCACCCGGCTGATCGAGGAACTGCTGATGCTGCCAGTGGCCGTTCCGGGCCTCGCGACCGCGCTTGGCCTGATCCTGCTCTACGGCACCTGGCAGGCCCTGCGCACGAGCTGGCTGTTTATCCTGATCGGCCATGTGCTGTTCACCCTGCCCTTTATGGTGCGTTCGGTGCTGGCCATCCTTTCCGCCATCGATATCCGCACGCTCGAAGACGCGGCGGCCAGCCTTGGCGCCAGCCGCCTGCAGCGTTTCTTCACCGTGGTGCTGCCCAATTGCCGCCAGGGCATCCTGGCCGGCGCGCTCATGGTGGTCACGCTGTCGGTGGGCGAATTCAACCTCACCTGGATGCTGCACACGCCCACCACCCAGACGTTGCCTGTCGGCCTGGCCGACAGCTATGCCTCGATGCGGCTGGAGATCGGCTCGGCCTACACCATCGTCTTCTTCGTCATGATCATTCCGCTGCTGGTGCTGATGCAGGCGCTCAGCGCGCTGGGCGCGCGTTCCCGCAAGTACGTTCCCGAAGCGGTGCCCGCCCCTGCTGTTGCCGCCACGCCGGCCAACCCTCATACCGAGACCCGTCATGCATGAACCCACCACCATCAGGCTGCGCGATTGCGGCAAGACGTTTGCCGACGGCACGCTGGCGCTGCAGCCGCTGGATCTCGACATCGGCGCCGCGGAAACCGTGGTACTGCTAGGCCCGTCCGGCTGCGGCAAGACCACCACGCTGCGCATCATCGCCGGGCTGGAGTATCCCGATGCAGGCGGCGAAGTCTGGTTCGGCGATACCTGCGTGACCGCGCTGCCGATCGAGCAGCGCGGCGTGGGCATGGTGTTCCAGAGCTACGCGCTGTTCCCCAATATGACCGTCTCCGAGAACATCGGCTACGGGCTGCGCGTGCGGCGCGTGGACGCCGCCACGCGCCGCACGCGGGTCGCCGACATGCTCGCGATGATGCATCTCGAACCCTTCGCCGACCGCCGCGTGGACCAGCTCTCGGGCGGCCAGCGCCAGCGCGTGGCGCTGGCACGCGCCATTGCCGTGCAGCCGCGCGTGCTACTGCTGGACGAGCCGCTGACCGCGCTCGACGCCAAGCTGCGCGACGCCCTGCGCGCCGACATCAACCAGTTGCTGCGCAACCTGGGCATCACCGCCGTCTATGTCACGCATGACCAGGCCGAGGCCATGGCGCTGGGCGACCGCATCATCGTAATGGACAAGGGCCGCATCGCCCAGACGGGCACGCCGCAGGATATCTACCGCGCCCCGGCCAATGCCTTCGTGGCGGATTTCATCGGCACCATGAACCGCCTGCCCGCCGCTGCCGAGAACGGCGCCTGGCGCGTGCCTGGCGGCGTCGTGCCCCGGACGCACGAATCCGCGCCGGCGCAGCGCGCCGACCTGATGTTCCGCCCCGAAGACGTGGCGCTGGTGCACACGGACAACGCCCATCTGCACGGTAGCGTGGTCACGGCCCTGTTCCTGGGCAACTGCACGCGCCTGCTGGTGGAAGTCGGCGCCGCCGCGCCGCTCATCGTCGACACCACGCGCCGCGACAACTGGCACGCCGGAGACCGCGTCGGCCTGCGCATCGACACCGGCCACCTCATCACACTTGCCGAAGCCCTGGCAGCATGAACACCGCCCCCTACCTGGTCGCCCACATCACCGACCTCCACATCAAGGCCGGCGGCAAGCTGTCGTACCGGCTGGTTGACACCGCCGGCGCGCTGCACCGCTGCATCGACGCCCTGCTGGCAGCCCCGCAACAACCCGACGCAGTGATTGTCACCGGCGACCTGGTCGACTTCGGCGCCGAAAGCGAATACCAGTTCCTGCGCCAGATCCTGCAGCGGCTACCCATGCCCGTGCGGCTGCTGCCGGGGAATCACGACAGCCGCGGCGCGCTACGCCGGGTCTTTGCCGATCACGACTACCTGTTTGCCACCGGCAGCGGCGAAGACCCGGTGCACTACAGCATCGACGCGGGCCCGCTGCGGCTGGTGGCCTTCGACTGCACCGTGCCGGGCCAGCCCGGCGGGCACGTCGATCCCGGCGCGCTGCCATGGCTGGAAGCCGCACTGTCTGCCGACCCGGCCCGCCCCACCCTGCTGTTGCTGCACCATCCGCCGTTCTTTACCGGCATCGGCCACATGGACGAGCAGGGCCTGGCCAACGCCGACGCGCTCGAAGCCATCGTGCGCCGCCACCCGCAAGTGGAACGCGTGCTGTGCGGCCATCTGCATCGGCACATCACGCGCCGCTTCGGTGGCACGGTCGCGATCACCGCGCCCGGGCCGGCGCACCAGGTGGCGCTGGACCTGGACCCGCAGGCGCCCTCGTGCTTTCGCATGGAGCCGCCGGGCTACCTGCTGCACTGGTGGCATCCGGCACACGGACTCGTGACGCATGCGGCAGCGATCGGGGACTATGGGGCAGCGCATCCGTTCTTTGACGCGCAGGGCAAGCTGATCGACTAGCGGTGACGCTCTGGCAGGTTGTTCGTAAGCGCCAGGTGATGGCCTTGCAAAAGTACACGAATGGCGAAGCCATGCGTCGCAACCGCTTGCGCCATGTCCCAGCTTGCAGGTGGAGTCATCCGCGATGATTCCACCGCGGAGACTCCTCACCGAGGTGGTTTGCTGCTTTGCAGATCCGCTATTGCCAAACGGAGAATCAACGACGCATGATCGCCACGATCGAATCGACGCGGGTTCTGTCACAGGCCATTGCGATGCCATCTGCAAACACCGGTTGCGCCAGCCGTGTCAGCACATCACCCGGAGGCGCCTCCACCACCAGCCTGGCGCCATTGGCTCGGGCCAGCAGCATGGCTTCATGCCAGCGCACCGGCGTCGCCATGTTCTGCGCGAGATCCTCAGCGATCTTGCGTGGATCGCGCAGTTCGCGCGCCTTGCTCGCACTGAAGTAGCGCAACGTAGGCGCCGACATCGCCACCCCCTGCATGGCTTCGCCCAGGGAGCGCGCGGCGTCTGCCAGCAGCGGACAGTGCGACGGGACGTGGATGGCGACCGGCCTGGCGGCCTGCGCGCCAGCCGCTAGCGCCAGCGTCGACACTTCCGCCAGCGCCGACAGCTTGCCCGCGATCACAATCTGCGTGGGGGCGTTGAAATTGGCCAGGTACACCGGTTGCTGCGGCGTGCAGACCTGCGCCACCAGCGGTTCCAGCCGGTTCCGGTCCAGGCCGAGGATCGCCGTCATGCCATAGCCATGCGGAAAGGCCTGCGCCATCAACTCCCCGCGCAAGCGCACTAGTCGCAACGCATCGGCAAAGGCCAGCACACCTGCGGTCACCGCCGCCGCATAGGCGCCGATGGAGAGGCCGGCCACCGCGTCGGCGCGGGCGTCATGCCCGACCAGGCAGCGCGCCATGGCCACGCCTGCCGTCAGCAGGCAAAGCTGGGTCCATACCGTGGACTGCAGGCGTGTCGGCGTATCCATCTCCGCCGCCGGCACCTGCAGCACGTCTTGCGCCTCGGCCAGCACCGCGGCCACCGCGGGATGCGCGGGCAGGTCCTTCAGCATGCCGGGCCGCTGCGCGCCCTGGCCGGGGAAAGTAAGCAGGACATTCATGCCGTGGGTTGCCAGGGATCGTCGCACAGCCGCGGGCCGTGATCCGTCTTCAGCAGCACCCTGCCGCCGCTGCGCAGGCGTTCCAGCAGCGAGAAGCCACCAAACGGGGTCGCGACCTGTATATCGAGCCTGGCCGGCGCGGCGCGCTGCAGCTCGGCCAGCAGGTCCAGATGCGGGGCCGGGAGCGGTTGTGCGGCCTGCACGACGAGGTCAAGGTCGCTGTCGGCACGCAGCACGTTGTGCAGACAGGCGAGCGAGAAGCCGGCGCTGCCAGTCACGCCCCACCGGATACCGGCGGCGTCGAGCCAGTCGGCGATGGCCTCGAGCGCGAGGATTGCCGGCAGGGTCGCCAGCTCCGGCCGCCGCCAGGCACGCTGCGCGGCCAGGTCCATCGGCGTGACGATCTTGCGGATCGCTGCGGGCGTGATCCAGGTGCCGAAGCGTTCCGCGCGCGTACCGCCGCGCAAGCCGACGGGGACTGCGCCAGGCCGGCGGCCGTCGCGCCGCACGACCAGCGGGATCTCGCGCAGCGCTGGCAGGCAGACCCATTCCGGCAAGCCGTCCCGGCCCAGGTCGCTGGCCGGATCGCCCAGCCAGACCAGGTCGTGTGGCGCGGGCGTCGCAGTGTTCAGGCTTGCCATTGCCGCGACAGGCAGTCACGCACTGCAGCCGACGCCTTGCGGTTTGCGCCCGCCAGCCGGCCGGACAGTCCGTGGGTCGGGTCGCGTCGGATCTCCGCCAGCGCGGAAAGGATGGTGTCGCGCGCCAGGTGCACATCGGCCGGCACCGGGGCGCTGGCCGACTCGACGTCGATCAGCCGCCACAGGATGCCCAGCGTGGCGAAGCTCTCGATGTCGTAGGCCATCGGCGGCACCGTCGACGCCAGCGCCTCGAGGTCCTCGACTGTGCGCATGGTGACCCTGGCGGCGGCCTCCTTGCCCATCGCATGCACCAGCACGCCCTCGTCATTGAGCGCGATGATGCGGTTGGCCTGGTAGCCGTGCGCGAGGAAGGCTCCCGACATGGCACGCCCGACGATCAGCGCCACCACCGGATGGCCGGCCAGCCGCGCCTCGGCATAGGCAGCGACAGCGCCAGCCAGCGCCTGGTGGATGCCGAGCGCTTCTTCGCGCCGGCCGTACGCCTGGCTGGGGGTATCGACGATCGCCACGATGGCGCGCCTGACCGGCAATTCGCGGTCCGCTTCGATCGCTTCGCGCACCGCGCGCGCCAGCGACCAGCCTTCGAGCAGACCGGCCTCGCCATGACGTGCCCGCGGAAAGCGGCTGTCGGCGTCAGGCACCAGCGCGATCCAGCGAACCGCGGTCCCCGCCAGTTCGCCGTCGGCAACCAGCACTGAGTCTGGCAGACCCGGCTGGACCTGCGCCGCGGGCGCCAGTGCCTGCAGCCAGCGTTCACCACGGCTGGGTTCGCGCGCGATAGCGGTTTGGATTGGTGAGTTCATGCGTCGGTCCCCCGTTGCAACAACGCCTGCACATCGGCCGGCGTGGGCTGCGCACTGGCGTCGTACGCCTGCAGTGCGGCCAGATATTGGGCGTATTGCTCACTGCAATAGCTTCCCTCGACGGGGCCGCGCAACAGTTCGGCGACCTGCCTGCGCATCGCGTCGCAATCGTCATCGACATACGCATCGGCGAAGCCGGTGGCAACGCGCTGCGTGCCGCCGGTAAAGCTCCAGATAAAGGGCCGGTCACGCGAGTCGTACTCGGCGATGCCCGCCTCCTGCTCGATCACGGCCGGGCCGTTCAGGCCGAGGCGCCCTTCCTGCGTCATCACCAGCGCGGTACACAGGCCCGCGGCAATCGACATGCCGCCGAAGCAGCCCACCTGCCCGGCGATCACGCCGACTACCGGCTGGTAGCGGCGCAGGTCGACGATGGCCGCATGGATCTCGGCAATCGCGGCCAGCCCGAGATTGGCTTCCTGCAGGCGCACGCCGCCGGTTTCCAGCAGCAGCACTGCGCGCGTCGGTTCGCCGCGGCGGTTGTCCTCGGCGGCCAGTTCGAGTGCGCCGGCAATCTTGGCGCCGCCGACTTCGCCCATGCTGCCTCCCTGGAAGGCGCCTTCGATGGCCAGCACCACCACCGGCATCCCGTCGATGCGCCCCTTGGCGACCACCACGCCGTCATCGCTCTGCGGCACCACACCCTGGGGCGGCAGCCATGGCGACTGCAGGCCGTCGAACGGGCCCGCCAGTTCGCGGAAGGTGCCCGGGTCCAGCAGCGCACGCGCGCGCTCGCGTGCCCCCAGTTCGATAAAGCTGTTGCGCGCCAGCAGTTCCGCCGTGTTCATGCGCCCTCTCCTGGTTGCGGGTCGCCCAGCGCCTCGAAGGCCTCCGCCAGGCGCATGCCGACCACGCCCGGCGTGGCGCCGAAATCGTGGATGCGGATCTGCATCGACGCGCGCGGCTCGGCGGCAAAGACGCGCGCGAGCTGCGCATCCCAGACACGGCCATAGCCATTGACCGAGGTGGTGACCTCAACCGTGGTCACGCCGCCGCTGCCGGGCTCGACCAGAACCTCGAGGTCGCCCGACCCCACCACGCCCACCAGCACGCGCGCCCTGGCAGGCTGCCCCGCCGGAAATTCAAATCGTAGTTGTTCCATCAAAGTCCCCTGAATTGTTGCCCATCGAGTCCTGCGACAGCCGGTCGAGGAAGATCGTCGCGGCCAGCAAGTCCGCCGCGCCGCCCGGCGAGGCGCGCTGCGCCAGCATGCCGGTGTCCAGGTTGCGCAGCTGCCGCCGTCCCACCACCGTGCCCGCGCCACCGGCGGCGAGCACCGCCTTGGCGCCGGCCTGCATGTAGTCCAGGCCCTTGCGCCCCGACCTCGCCAGCACGCAGGTATCGTCCAGCTCGCTCATCAACGCCAGCAGCGCATTGAGACGTGCCGTGGATTCGGTGTCGCCGCGCGCGCGGCTGCGTTGCAGGGCCGGCAGCGCCAGCCGCATCACGTGCGGGAACCCTGCCCGTGCCTGGGCCCGCGCACCGCCAACGCCGTACGCCAGGCAGGCGAGTTCGCCCTTGTTGCCGGTAACCACCGGCCGGTGGCGGTCGGGCAGCGCGGCGATGGCACCCGCCGTGGCACTGATCGCCGCGGCACTGGCGCGCTGCCCGGCCGCGCCGAGCAGTCCTGCGGCGCCGACCAGCAAGCCGATGCACCAGATCGCGCCGCGATGCGTATTGACACCGCCGGTGGCGGACAGCATCACCGCCTCGGCCTCGCGGCCGAGCGCGCCCAGTTGCTCGCGCAGCCCATATCCGACGCGCGGCGCCTGCAGGCCGGCATCGGCCATGGCCGCGAACGACGGGCGCAGCGACTGCGCCGAGCGCAGCATCAGCGGCAATGTCAGGTCGGCATGTGCGCCGCTGCCACGGCTGTCGACCAGGCCAGGCTTGGGCGACAGCCGTGCTTCTTCCACGATCGCGCCGACCGCAAGGCCAGCGAGTGCCTGGGCGCGGGGAGCGGCCACCGGCTGGCGCCGGTGCTGCGCCGGCGTGTGCAGGATCCTTGCTGCTGCGCTCGCCATCACCAGCTCCGGAAGCGGGCGGGCGGCGCGTACAGCCCGCCGGACCAGTCCACCAGTTCGGCCATGCTCTTGGCCGCCAGCAAGCTGCGCGTGGCTTGGCTGCGCTGCACGCCCAGGTCTTCGGGCAGCGCGATGAGGCCGTCGCTGCGCATCCGGCGCGTCGTGGCGGGGTCATGCTTCATGCCGATCGGCGTGACGCCCGCCACTGCGGCAATCATCCGGCGCCGCTCTTCCAGCGATTGCGCCTTGTACAGGTAGGCGATGCCTTCCTCGGTCAGCACGTGGGTAACGTCGTCGCCGTAGATCATCACGGGGGCGAGCGGCATGCCGCTTTCGCGCGCGACGTCGACCGCGTCCATCGATTCCACGAAGGTGGGCTTGCCGCCCGCCTGGAAGGTCTCGACCATCTGCACCACCAGCTTGCGGCCGCGCGCGAGCGGATCGTCGGTTTCGATCAGGTCAAGCCAGGCTGGCGTCGGGTGCCGCCGCCCGCCGGGCTGGTGGCCCATGTTGGGCGCGCCGCCAAAGCCCGACAGCCGCCCGCGCGTCACGGTGGACGAGTGGCCGTCGCCGTCGATCTGCAAGGTCGAGCCGATGAAGAGGTCCACCGCATACTGGCCGGCAAGCTGGCAGAAGGCCCGGTTGGAACGCATCGAACCGTCCGCACCTGTGAAGAAGACATCCGGGCGCGCGGCGACATAGGCCTCCATGCCCAGTTCGCTGCCAAAGCTGTGCACGCTCTCGACCCAGCCGGTCTCGATGGCGGGGATCAGCGTCGGGTGCGGGTTGAGCGTCCAGTACTTGCAGATCTTGCCCTTCAGCCCCAGCGACTCGCCGTAGGTGGGCAGGATCAGCTCGATGGCCGCGGTGTTGAAGCCGATGCCATGGTTGAGCGACTGCACCTGGTGGCGCTCGTAGATGCCCCGGATCGCCATCATCGCCATCAGCACGTGGACCGGCTTGATCAGGCGGGGGTCGCGGGTAAACAGTGGCTCGCAGAAGAATGGCTTGTCGGCCTGCACCACGTAGTCGATCCAGGAGCCGGGCACGTCCACGCGCGGCAGGCCGGCGGGGTCGTCGACGATCTCGTTGACTTGCGCAATGACCAGCCCGTCGCGGAAGGCCGCGGCCTCTACCAGTGCCGGCGTGTCCTCGGTGCTGGGGCCGGTGTAGAGATTGCCCTCGCGGTCGGCCTTGTAGCCGGCGATCAGCACGACGTTGGGGACCAGGTCCACATACAGCCGCGCATAAAGCTCGATATAGGTGTGGATCGCGCCCACTTCGAGCTGGCCGTCCTCCAGGAACTGCGAGATGCGGATGCTCTGCGCGCCGGCGTACGAGAAATCCAGCTTGCGCGCGATGCCGCGCTCGAACAGGTCCAGGTGTTCCACCCGGCTGACGCTCGGGATGATCATGTGGAGTGCATTCACACGCGCGGGATCGACCTGTGCCAGCGAGCGCGACAGAAAGTCGGCCTGCTTCTGGTTGTTGCCCTCCAGCACCACGCGGTCGCCCGAAAGCAGCACTGCCTCCAGGAAGGGCACAATATCGCTGGTCGGCACCAGCTTGCCCTGGGCAATGGCGGCGGCGTTCTGCTTGCGGCGCGCCTTGGCTTCCCTGCGGGTGTTCCATTGGCGGCCTGTGCTGGTGGTGGTCATCGCATCTCCGGGCTGACGTCTGTCTGATGTGCCCACCTTAAAACAGGCGGTGCCCACCGAACAATCACGTTGGGCGGAGAACCATTACGCTGGCCGGAAGCAAGGCCTGAAGCGTGGCCGGACCCAGCCTCGGCGTCTTATGGCTCCGCGTCGCGCATGGCCATGCGGCACACCGCGGCCAGCGCCAGCAGGTTGGGATCGCGCTCGCGGCGGCGCAGGAAGCTCAGGCCGATGGTCTGCTTGATGTCGTATTCGCCGGCCAGTGGCACGAACGCCACGTTGCGCGAATACACTCCTTTTACCCGCCCTGGCAGAAGCGTGTAGCCGATGCCACCGCCCACCAGGTTCATCAGTGAAAAGATATCGCCGACTTTCATCACCACATTTGGCGTGAATTGGGCAATACGGAAGGCCTCGACAAAGCCGTGATAGGTGACGAAGCCCTCGCTCAACGCCACGAACGGCTCGTCGCGGCAGGCTCGCAGGTCGACCGCCGGCATGGAGGCGTAGGGCGAGTCGGCAGGCGCCGCAAAGAAGATATCGTCCTCGAACAGCGGGATCGACTCGATCTCCGGGTCGGGCTCGGGCACGGCCATCAAGGTGGCATCGATAGAGCCCTGCTTGAGTTTGTGCAGAAGGTCCGCATTGGAGCCCAGCACCAGTTCAGTCTGCAATTCCGGGCGCCGCAGCTTCAGCCCGATCACGATCCTGGGCACGGTCTGGACCGTCAGCGAGTAGAGCGAGCCGATCTTGAGCTGGTCGGCCGAAAAGCCGGCGGCCTCGCGCGTGGCGCGGATGCCGTCGGCCATGGCCTTGAGCACTTCTCTTGCCGTATCCGCCAGCACATAGGCCGCATCGGTCGGGATCAGGTTGCGGCCCTCATGCCGGAACAGCGCGCAGCTCGTGCCCTCTTCCAGCGAGTGCAGCGCACGGTGCACGCTGACCGTGCTGGTGTCCAGGATCTCGGCCGCCTTGGCCAGGTTGCCGGATTCCATGAACGCCAGCAGGGCTTCGAGTTTGCGGAAGGTGATCTCTTCGCCAATGCGGATTCTCATGGTTCTGGGCTCGGGTGTGGGGGCGGCCTTCCATCTTAGCCGCGTGGCGGCCAGTTCGCATGATTAGCTGGCTTGGCCGAGCCATCGCGACCGGAACTCAGAGCACGACAAAGATAAACCACAGCACAACCGGCGCGGTCACGGTCACCAGCGCCCCATAGATCATCAGCTTGCGGAAGAAAGCCTGCCGGTCCACGCCCTGGGCGTTGGCCAGTACCAGCGCACCATTGGTCGAAAACGGGCTTACGTCCACGATCGTCGAGGACACCGCCATCGCCGCGATAAAGCCGATCGCGCTGACGTCGGAGCCTTGCTGCAGGAACGGCACGGCAAGCGGGATCAGCGAGCCCAGCACCGCGGTCGACGAGGCAAACGCCGACACCACCGCACCCACAAAGCACAGCAGCAGCGCCGCCATCAGCGGCGAGGTCAGGTGGGCCACGCTATGGCCGACGAAATCGATCGTGCCCATCTTGTCCATCACGCCCACAAAGGTGCTGACGCCGACGATCAGCATGATCTCGGGCCACGACACCTGGCCCAGCGCGCGCTTCTGCAGCTCCGGTGCCATCAGCGTGAGCACCAGCGCGATGGTCAGCGAAACGAAGCCGATATCGAGCTTGAAGTAGAGCGTGAGGACGGCCAGTGCCACCAGGCCGGCCACGGTCAGGTACTGGTAGAGTCCGGCCGGCGCCGCGGCGGTGCCGGCGGCATCGCCCTCGAGCATCGATCCGCGGTCGCGCGCTCTCGTCTTCCGCTCTTCCATGCCGGCCTCGGCCTCGGCATCGCCATAGATCTGCGCGCCCTGTGCCGGCACGGCGTGGGCGCCGAAGGGATGGCCCATGGCCAGCACACCGTCGGCGACCGCCTGCGGCGCTGCCACCGCCGGCGCCGCTTGCCGCATCAGGCGCAGGCCGCCGAATGCGACGAACAGTCCCGCGGCCACGGCAAGGTTGACACCCAGGCTGGCAAAGGCCGTCGCCATCTCGTTCAGCGGCAGCCCCGCCTTCTGCACGATCTTGTTGGTGATGCCGCCATAGATGCTGATCGGCGAGAAGCCGCCGCCCTGGGCACCGTGGATCACCATCAGGCCCATCAGCAGCGGGTTGATGCCGTAGCGCGCGGCGAACCCCAGCGCGATCGGCGCGATGATTGCGACCGCTGCCGGGCTGACCGCGCCGACCGAGGTCAGCACCGCCGCGATCATGAACATGATCCACGGGATCGCCGCGATCCGGCCGCCCACGGCGCGTACCGCAAGCCTCACCAGCCAGTCGATGGTGCCATTGTTCTGCGCCACTGCGAACAGGTATGTGATGCCGACCAGCGTCAGGAACAGGTCGGCGGGGAATCCGGCCAGGATAACCTTGGCCGGCATGGCGGCAACCAGCGTGCCGACCAGGAATGCGCCGACAAAGGCCAGCGCGCCCATGTTGATGGGCAGGACCGTGGCGATGACGAACATCAGCCCCAGGACAGAAATGGAAATCAGGTGTTGCGACATAGCGGCTCCGTCGCGGCAGGCGCGCCGGGGCGCCCATCGCTTGGTAGGAATGACGTGGGATTGGTTTTCGGCTGGAACTGCCGAAGGTGATGCGCCGCTACGGCAAGGTGTGGAAGGGGTAGGCCGTCACATGCGTCTCCTTGGTGGATATGGCCTCGCTTGAATACTTCAAGTCGGCGCCATTTTTCAGTCTTGCTTTTGAGCCAAGAATAAGGTGGCGGACAATGAGCATCAATTAAGGTGCGGGGGCAATCCTTACGGAGACCGGAATAGCATCGGGAGGGCGAGTCGGGCAAAAGCCCTGTGCAAACGCAGAGGTGAAAGCTGCTGCGGGTCGAGCCACGAGGTGTGGTGAACCCAGGCGACGACGTGACGTGCGAGCGGACTGTCGAGAACGACCAATGGATTTAAGGCGGTCCCCCGCGTATGCGGGGGTGAGGAACCACACTGGGTCATCAAGCCGCGAATTTGCTCGATCACGCTTGCGACCTCATTCGCGCGGGCCTCTTCAATCTGGGCTCACTTTACCCGCCGGCGATCCACGCGACATGAGGGACGGAGTTTTGCCAGGCTGGTGGTGAATAGTGGGCCTCCCGTGAGTTGAACACGGCACCAACGGATTATGAGTCCGCTGCGCTAACCAGGCATGAGCTAGAGGCCCAATTGGAAGGGGTAAAGCCGTCAGCACAAGGTTCGTCGGCCTCAGCTTTTCTCAGCAGTACCCCCATCTTGCATCAATCGGCTGGTTGGCGACATCGCGTTACCAGCCGAGGCAAGGATCACGCCGACGCTTCAGGCGACGCTACAGCCGGAACCACTTTCTTCGCCGAAGCCCGTTTTTTCGTCACGGATTTCACTGCGACCGCCTTCGGGCCTGCTTTCGCGGCGACCTTGCCCTTAGTAGCGGGCGCGGCCTTTTTCGCGACTGCTTTCGTTACGGCAGCTTTATTGCCCGTCGCCTTCTTGGCGCCTGCAGCCTTGGCCTTCTTTGCCAAGAGCTTGTCCTTTGCGGCTTGCTTTTCAAAGCGGGCCGCGGCCTTTGCGGCTTCCGCTGCCTGGGCAACCTCGCGCTTTGCCGCTTCAATTGCCTTCTTCGTGTCGGCGCGCAGCTTCAGCAAGCGCTTCTTCGCTGCCTGTGCCTCGCGGGCAAGCACGCTGGCCTTTTTCGTCGGCACGGCCACCTTCTTTGCGGCAGGTTTGCCCTTGGCAGTTGCACTTACCCGTGTCGTTTTAGTTGTTGCGACCATGTTTGGTTATTCATAGTTGTGAGTGAAGCGCGGAGTATAACCGCACGAGTGGCGTTACATAATACGTTTCCCCCAAATGGCAAAGCACCGAACATTGCAATGCGATTTGACTACCCCCCTGTCGATCGGGACTCGGTTGCCTGACGGCAGGGTTGCGTCATATCGGGGCAAGGCCAAGTCATGGCGCATTTTCCCGCGCCTGGGCAACGGAGCAGGCCCAGACCAACCGCCCCGTTGCCCTGCCCTGCTCAGGACAAGCATTCCCCGCTGTCGCGCGCATCGCTGCGCGCACCGTCGGTGAAGCCATCGCGCGAGCTGATGCGGGCGCCATCGGTGTAAGGGTCAGGCTTGCGCATGCCGTCCAGGTACGGATCAAAGCCACGGACCGCGCACACGGACCTGCCCTGATACGCGACCACGGGCAGCATGGTGGCCTCGGTGGACGGACTGTGCGCGCCATCGGTAAAGGCGTCGCGCTGGCCGCTGTGTCCCGGCGCGGCGACGACCAGCCCATCGGCATAGGCACCGGCGTGGGCGGTCTGGCTGAGCCCGGCGGCAAGTGCGGCAGCCGCAAGCAGGGTCTTGGCAAGAGTCTTATGCATTGCTATCTCCAACAGGGTGTCGGCGGCGTTGCCGCGACGGCACTCCTCGTGCAGGCGATCAGCTACGGAACGGTACGGCCCGCACGGGATCGCCTCTGCCGTGCAAGCCGTTGCCTGGCGTGAACCGGCTGCCATCCGACGTGGCAGCGGCGTCGCGCCGGACTTCTGGAAAGGGGTACCTGCGCCCCATGTCGCAAGCGTGGTGCGTCAGGCGGGCCTGATGTTCTGATTCACGCGGAACAGGTTGGCCGGGTCGTATTTGCGCTTGATCTCCGCCAGCCGCGCATAGTTGTCGCGATAGGACGCCTTCACGTTGTCATTGCCCTCGTCCATCATCATGTTGATGTAGCCGCCGCCAGCAGAGTGCGGATGCAGGGCCAGCCAGTAGTCCTTCGCCCACTGCACGATGCGATCGTTGTTGGCCGGGTCGGGATCCACGCCGACAATCACGCTGGCAAAGTTGGCATCGCGGTAGCTGAAGGCCGTGTCGTCGCAGCCGGCGCGATGCGCTGCACCATTGATCGGATACAGGTGCATGGTCGAGTGCATCGACGGCAACTGCTGCGCGTACTTGATGTGCAGATCGATGGCCTTGTCGCTCAGGTCGCTGACGAAGTCGGCTTTCCAGTACCACTGCAAGCCCGCCGGATACAGTCCGTCGAACAGGCCCTGCAGGACAGGCCAGGGTATTGGCCCGGCAAAGTCCACCGCCGGCGGCATGGCCTCGCGAATCGGACGGAAATGCGTTTCGGCCTGGTCGAGCGGGCCGGTGTAGCACCACACCACTGCGCACATCTTCTGCAGGTGAATTTCCTCCGGGAAGGGCGCTGCGGGCGGCACCGTGACGAAACCGAACCAGCCATTGATGTCCTGCGGCGCACTCAGGATGAAGTCGCGCCACCATGTCATCAGCTCGCGTGCCTGCTCCATCGGCCACAGCATCGGGCCGCCATAGACCGTGGCTACGGGATGAGCCTTGAACTCGAACGACGTCACCACGCCGAAGTTGCCACCGCCGCCGCGCAACGCCCAGAACAGGTCGGCGTTTTCGTCCTCGCTTGCTGTGACGATGCGCCCGTCGGCCAGAACGACCTCGGCGCTGAGCAGATTGTCGATCGTCAGGCCGTAGGCGCGGCTGAGGTAGCCGATGCCGCCGCCGAGCGTCAGTCCGCCCACGCCGGTGGTCGAGATGAAGCCACTCGGCGTCGCCAGCCCGTAGGCACTGGCGGCGTGATCCACATCGCCCCAGGTGCAGCCACCGCCAACCCGCAGTGTCTTGCGTCCGGCATCGACAAACACGCCCTTCATGGTCGACAGGTCGATCACCAGTCCACCATCGCATGTGCCGAGCCCGGCGCCATTGTGCGCGCCGCCACGCACGGCCAGCAGCATCCCGCCGTCGCGCGCGGCGTTCACCGCCGCGATGACGTCCGCAACATCGACGCAGCGCGCGATGATCGCAGGTCGCTTGTCGATCATTCCGTTGTAGACGGCACGCGCCTGGTCGTAAGCCGCGTCGCCCGGCTGAATCAGTTGTCCCCGAAAATGCGCCTTGAGTGCGGTTGCGACGGGTTCGCTCAATGAAGCTTCCATGGTTGCCTCCTGTCCGGTTGGTATGCAGGAGTTTTAGCAACCTCGGCGTTTTGAAAGCGTTAGGTGAACCGTTACAAAGGGATTCTGCCTCCCGATCGGCGCGCAGTGGTCGAGCCGAAGCTAACGCGCGAGTAACGCCCGCGCCTTGACGATGTCGGGCTGATCGAAGCCCTCGGTGAATCGCGCAAGCGGCGCCTCGACCACCTCATGCGCATTGCCGCGCCCCTGCGAGGTTCGCAGCGTTGTCAATGACAGGGTGGCACGCAGCTCAAGCGGTAGCGCGTGCTGGGCTGTGGCGATCTCGATCGCCTTGATCAGCGATGACTCGGCTTCGGCGAGGTTGGCGCTGCTGCGTAGCAGCAATTCACCGCGCAGACGGTACAGCTCGGCGTCCACCCAGTGCTCGCCAGTGCGCCCGGCGCATTCGAGCGCCTGGCCCAAAGCCGCCAACGCAGCCTCGGTCTCTCCTACGTCGCCCTGGCATTCAGCGAGCATGGCCAGATACAGCGGCAGACGCAGGCGTGCGCCCGTTGCGTGAAAGCCCTCGATCGCCCCCTGCACCGCCACCACGGCGTCGGCGCCGGGCGCCTGTTTCGCGTTCGCCCAGGCGAGCAGTATGCCGGCCCAGGCAAGGTAGTAGCCTACGTGGTACTGTTCGGCGATCTCGTGTGCCTGGCGGGCATAGTGCAGCGTGAGACCGTGCTCATGTCGCAGCGCATGCTGCGTCGCGAGATATGACAGCGCGAGCGCCTGGGAGAACGGGTGTGCTACCCGGTTCGCCACCTCCAGCGCTTCGCGTCCACGCTGAAGGGCCTGATCGGCAAGCCCCCTGAACCACAATGCGTGCGCCGACCACGCGGCGGCCAGCACGCCGAAGTTACCGCCCATCAGGGACGCATGCTCGGCGTGCTGGGCCTCGTCATAAGCGCGGTGCGCGCGTTGATACGCGGGCTCGGCAGCCATCCAGTCGCCTTGCTGGACCAGACTACCCATGACGCTGGTCCATGCCATCACCGAGTAAGTACCGGAGCCCAGCGGCCCCAATCCCGCAATCAGTTCCTCGCTCAGGCTACGTGCCTGTGCAAGTTCCGCCCTCACTACCAGGAAAAATGAAAGGCTGACCTGGGCGCGTGCTTGCTGACTGGCGTCACCCGCCAGCCGGCTCAGTTCCACCGCGCGTCGCAGCGGCGCCTCCAGTTCGGGGGCCGCCCAGCCTCGGGCGATGCGAATCGGTGGCGCCAGGTCGAGTTGCAGGGCCAGCGATTGACTGGCGCGCTCCTGCGGATCGGCAATCCGGTCCGCTTGCCCCAGCCCGCGCGTCAGCAATGCAATGGCATCGTCATAGGCATACACACTCTGCGCAACGCCGGCCGCGCGCCGATAGAACGCCGCCGCCTGGGCTGGCAGGCCCGCCCGCTCATAGTGCGAGGCGATCTGCGCGCTTGCCGCGTCGGGCGCATCGCCTGACGCCTGCTCGAGCGCTCGCGCCACGCGCAAATGCAGGCGGCGGCGCTGTAGCGGACTCACGTCGGCGTATGCCACGTCGCGGATCTTGTCATGGCTGAAGTCAAACGCCAGGCCGCCACCGTCGGTCTGGCGCACGATGCGCCGCTGCCACAACTCGTCCAGCGCGCCTGCCAGGGCATCCTCGCCGAGGTCGCCTGCCTGGGCGAGGATGTCGGTCGTGAACGCCCGTCCAATGATTGCAGCAACCCCGACGATTTCGCGGGCGCCCGGAGGAAGCTGTGCCAGCCGGTTCGAAATGATGGTGTAAACCTTGGGCGGCAACTTCGACGCCATGCCGCCCTGTGCGTCCCCGACCGGCATGGTGTCGGAGCGGGCCCGCATCATTTCGACCGCAAACAGCGGGTTACCCTCGCTCTCTTCGAACAGCCGGGTTGCCTCCGTGTCTGCCAGCGGCCGGTCCAGGATCTGGGCCGCTATCTTTGCCGTTTCGGCGGCGTCCAGTGTCCCCAATGAGATCTCGATGAACTGGTCGTCGCGGCGTAGTGCGTCCAGCAGCTGGTTCGCCGCGTGCAGCGGCATGATTTCCTCGGGGCGCGCCGTTGCGACCACCATAAGCCTTGCCGCCGCGTCGAAACGCATCAGGAAGCGCAGCCATTCGAGCGTCTCGCCGTCGCACCATTGCAGGTCGTCGAGCAGCAGTAGCAGCGGCCCGCCTTGTGCAAGCACCGCTCGCGCAAGCGCCTCGAAAAACCGTTGGCGTTGCCAGTATTCGGTAAGAGGCGACGGCGGCGACAGTCCGGATTGCTGCGTGAGGAATTCCGGCAACAGGCGCGTGACCTCGGTCAGCCACAGTTTGTCGAGCTTGCCGATCGCACCACTCAGGGCAGGGCTGCGCAGCCAGCCGGTCACCGGTGCAAACGCGAGCCGTCCCTCGGCCGCATAGGCGCGCGAATGCGCCACGGTGATGCCTTGCTCGGCCAGATGGACCAGCAGTTCCTCCGCCAGGCGCGATTTGCCGATGCCGGCTTCGCCCAGGATCAGGACAAACTGCTTGTCGCCCAGCTGGGTACGCTGCCAGACTTCAAGCAGCCGGCGCCATTCGCCATGCCGGCCAATCATTGGCAGCATCGCATCCCGCGGGCGTTGGCGCTGCATTGACGCAGCCTGCGCAGCCAACCGCGCATAGGCCTCGCGCATGGGGTCGCCGGGCAGGACGCCCAATTCGCGCGCGAGCGTTTCCACACAGCTACGATAGGCGCGCATGGCCGATGCGTGATCGTGGTTCAGCGCGTGCAGGCGCATCAGCGCCAGGCAGGTGGGTTCGCGGCACGGGTCGAGCCGCTGCAACTGTTGTGTGTACTTCAACGCCTTTGCATAGTCGCGCCGGTCTTCACTCAGTTGACCGAGGCGCGCGAGCGCCGTGATGCACTGTTCGCGCAACCTTTCGCGCTCAGGGTGGATCCACTCGTCATAGCAGTTGGCCAGCAGGTCACCGCGATAGAGATCGGCGGCATGCGTCAGCAGCTCTTCTTCAGCGCCTGCGTCGCCGTGCCTCGAGGCCCTGGCCGCAGCCGCAAGCGCGGACTGGAACTGCGCTACATCGAGGTCAAGCGGCGAATCGGGCAGCCATCGCACCGTTTGCGCATCGGCATGGACAAACTGATCTGCCTCCGGCCAGGTCTTGCGCAGCTGAAACAGCAGTTGGCGCAGGGCATTGCGCGCCTGCGCCTGCGAGGAATCAGGCCAGAACAGTACGGCGAGCTGCTGCCGCGTCTGCGGTGCGTCGCGATGCAGGACAAGGCAGGCGAGCAGCGCCTGCAAGCGGGGGGAGTTTGCGTTAAACAGGGGCGCGCCAGCGCCGTCGAGCTGGAACTCGCCAAACAAACGGACGGAGAAGCGGGCCTGCGAAGTCATGCTGGAGCGCAATGCGGCACAATGCGATGGGGAGCTCCTGTAGGCAGCGTGCGGTGCGCACTGCGCTAGCGCTCGTGCGGGAACTCTCCAACACCCAAGCCCGCGCGAGCGCAATTCATGACTATACTCGCGTTGGCGCGTCCCATCCGGCCAACATCGACGAGCAGTCACTCCCTTTCCCGCTAGGTCCTAGCCGAAGACCTCGGATGCGTCCGTCATCAGTCTAAGCCCATGGGCTCGGATTCGCGCCTGGGCACGCCGGGCAAAGACTGATGCATCCAGGTTTGACCCGAGCTTCCGTACGCCGTGGGAGACTCGCCGAAAAATGAAATCAACTTCGTTTTCGGTGAAGTCGCCGTAGGCAAGGTATGCCCTCAGCATCTGGTTAAGGTAGGCATCACACTCACTTCGCTGCAATACGAGTGCGCTTGCCAGCAGAGACCGCGAGTGCCACCGCAGCCACCGGCGTCTCCAGTGCTTGTAGTCGTCCTTTACCAATTGACCCCTCCATTGCCCGGCGGCACTTTTCTTTACGCTGCCCGCAATCACCAACGAGTAGGGAGCACGCGGCGCGCTATTTGAAAATCATCATAGCGTGACGGAAATAGCAGGGCAATCGGCTTTCCTCTGGAGAAGGTCCCACCAAAGAGGGGGTGTGGCGAGAATCTTGCGGTTGAGGGAAATCGTGTGGATCGCCGAGCGAAGCGGCGGGCGGGCACTCCGACCGGCCGCTCCCAATTACCCGGGCCGGGCCTCAAGTCAAAGATTGAGGCGCTGGAAATACCCGGTCAGTTCGAGGTAGCCCCGTCCGACCGCCTTGCCTCCCCGCAACGCCGTCACCGCGCCCTCCCAATAGACCGCGCCGGTGCTCGCGCGGCTATCGAGTTCCTGATCATCCATCAGCGGTACCAGTTCGAGCGCGAGATCGCCTGCCCTCAACCGCATGGCAACCGGATAGCTCGTGCCGGTATGAGGCGAGCGCCAACGGCGTGCCGGCATGAAATTGACCTCTTCGGGAGCCAGTACCTGGACGCGACCGTCGCTGCCGCGCAGCGTGCCGCCTCCCCAGAACTTGCGCCCCGCCTTGTCCCGGATCTGGAAGGCCATCAACGCGCCGCCGTCATCGAGGTTGAGGCCGAGCCAGTCCCAGCCGACGGCCTCGTCGGCCAGCAAGGTCGACGACCATTCGTGATCCAGCCAGGCGCTGCCGTGCACGGTTTCCTGCAGGCTGCGCCGCTCCAGGGTGCCGCTCACCTTGAGCCCCGGCTGGCTGTAGTAATAGCTCGCCTGGGCCGCCAGCGGGCCCTTGCGGCTGTATCCCCGTTCGCCCTGCAGCAGCAACCGTTGGGTTGGCTCCATTGTCAGATCGAGGGTGAAATCCCGCGCGGGAAATCTGGCTCGGTAGCGCCCCGTGGTCTCTCGGCGCAGCGACCAGTTGCCGATGTACACATCGGTATCGGCAGTATCGGCAAGCGCCAGGCCGAAGCCGCTGCGCGCCGCACGCTGGTCGTGCTGGAGCTTGCCGGCCACGGGATCGCTCAGTGCGACATTGGCGAACAGCAGTTGCTGCGGCGCGAAGCGGCTTGGATTGGCCTGGTCAAACTGCGGGCGCGAGCGGAAGAACGTAACCTGGAAGCCGAGCGGCGCTCCTGCCTGCGTCTGCAGCCAGCCGGTGGCATACCACCATTCGGTGCGATAGTCGGGGTGCGCGCCGTGGTCGCGCGGGAAGGCCAGGGTTCGGCCTGCGGCGACTGGCGGATAAGCGGGCGCTGCGCCCAGCGCCGCGGCCGCCACGCCGGAACTCGGCAACAACAGCAGGAATGAGCGCCTCTTCACCAATCCTCCAGAACCGCGCGCACGGCGCTACGCGACATCGCCTGCCGCCCGCTCGCCAGCGCAGCCAGCGAGGCCGCCGCCACCACCGCGCTTGCCACCTGGGCCAGGAATACCCAAGGCACATGCAAGCTCATGGTCCAGTGGAACGACTGCGGATTGACAACGTGAACCAGGATGACCGCGATGACCCATCCCAGCGCAAGACCGGCTACCACGCCAAGCAGAGCGAGTAACGCGCCCTCCAGTGCCAGCATCGCGCCGATCTGCCAACGCATGAAGCCGAGATGCCGCAGCATGCCGAATTCGCGCGCGCGCGCCAGGGCCTGCGCGCTGAAACTGGCGCCGATGCCGAATAGCCCGATCACGACCGCTATGCCCTCCAGCAGGTAGGTCACTGCGAAGCTGCGGTCGAAGATTTTCAGGGTGATGGCGCGAATCTCGCCAGGCTCGGAGAATGTAATGTGTTCACCGCCGGCGACGCGCTGGCGCAGACTCTCCTTGACCTGCGCCGGGCCCGTGCCCTGCTCCAGCCACAGGGCGACGTCAGTGACACGCAGCTCGTCCGTGAGCCGCCGATAATCGTCCTGGCTGATCACCACCGTACCGTGCTGGCGTGCGTAATCGCGCCACACGCCGCCCACCAGGAAGGCGACGGGCCGGCCCTGCAGCGGCAGCGTGATACGTTGCCCCGGGCGGAAGCCATAGAGGTCGACCATCGCCTCGCTGACCCATACCGCCGGCGGATCACCCGGCTGCGCCGCGACGGGCGCAGCCGTCAGCGGCAGCCGCGCGCCCGGATTGCGCGGGTCGATCGGCCGGGCAATGACCGTGACGGGGGGACGCTCGGGATCAAGCAGGATCTGGTTCGAACGTAGAAACTCGGCACGCGCAACGCCACGGAGGCTGGCGATGGCCGCCTGGTCGTCAAGCGAGAAATACGCGCTATCGCCGCTTGACGAAGCACGCAGATAGAGATCGGCCGGCAGGACATTGTGCAGCCAATCGTCCACCGAGATGCGGAAGCTTGACACCATGATCGCCATCGCGGCCATCAGGCTAAAGCTGGCGACAATGCCGGCCAGGGCGATGGCGGCGCGGCCCGGTGCGCCGGCGAGCTGGGTCAGGGCAAGCTGCGGCACAGCCTGTCGCAAAGAGGGCAGCAAGCCGAACACAAGATGCGCCAGCCGTGGCATCAGCAGGATGGCGCCCACCAACAGAAGCGCGATCGCTGCATAACCGAAGACCGGCAGATCCGCCACCGGCCGCAGTGGCGTCAGCCCGAGCCCGGCTGCCATCGCAGCAAGCCCGGTCCACGGCGAGCGTAGCCGCTTGAGCGGCGTCTCCTCATCGCCCGCCTTGAGCGCCTGCGCCGGCCGCGCGCGGGCGGCCTCCCATGCCGGTGCGAGACTGCCGAGCACCGCCGCCGACAGGCCGAGCGCGAAGAAGATCAGCGCTGCCGGCGCGTCGAAGCGGACCCTGGGCTTTACACCTTCAAAGTAGCCACCGCCCAGATCGCCGCCCGCGTACCCGAGCACCGCGGCGGCGAGGACGAAGCCAAGCGCCAGGCCGAGCATCGCGCCGAGCGTGCCTTGCGCCGCGCCTTCCGCCAGCAGCAGCCGCAGCAGACCACCGCGTGTCACCCCGAGGGCGCGCAACAGTGCAAGCTGCGAGCGCCGCCGCAGCACCGATACAGCCTGCATCGTGAACACCAGGAAGGCGCCTGTGAACAGCGCCACCAGCGCAAGCACGTTCAGGTTCACCCGATAGGCGCGCGACAGGTTGGAAGTCCGGCGCGCGTTGTCCTGCGGCGAACCCGCCACCACCCCTGGCGGCAGCAGCGCGGCCAGCGCTTGCGCAAAGTTGCCGGTGTCCACTCCCGGCCTGAGCTTGACGTCGATCCGCTGCAGCAGGCCAAGCCGGTCGAGGCGCCACTGCGCTGCTCCGATATCCATCACGCCCAGGCGCAGGCCCTCGCCCGCCGCCGGCAGCGTGCCGGCAATACGCAGCGTAAGCGCGGTCAGCCCGACTTGTACGGTGAGCGGGTCCCCGGGCTTGAGATCGAGCCAGCTCAGCGCCGCCGGCGAAAGGAACACGGCGTCGGGATCGAGAACGTCGAGCTTGCCCGCGCGCTCCTCGGCGGGCCGCCCGATCAGATTGGGTGTCACAGGCGCCGCCCGGAACACATCGATGCCAAACAGCGTCAGCGCACCGGTGCGCCCCGGCACCAGCGCAGTGACTTCCACCACGGGGCTGGCCGCCGCCACCTCCGGCAGGCCCGCGATGCGCGGATAGAGCGATTCGTCGAAGCCCATGCGCGGCCCGCGGATCTCCAGATCGGCATTCCCCATCAGGGAGCGCACCGCCTGGGAAAACTCCGCCAGTGCAGCGTGGTTGACCAGATGCACGCCATAGCCCATTGCCACACCGATGGCCACGGCAAGGATGCCGATGATGGCGCGTCCGGGATGGGCGCGCAATTCGCCCGGGAGTAGCGCAAGGCCGAGTGAGCGCGGCGTTCGCATGGCTTAGGCGGCCGCGCTCATCGGCGGCTGTGGCCCCAGCGGCGTCAATCCGCCTGGCGTCAATTGCAAGACGCGATCCGCCGTCGCCGCAGCCACTGCCGAATGCGTGACGATAATCGCGGCCGTGCCGTTTGCGTTGACCAGTTCGCGCAGCAGGCTCAGCACCCGCGCGGCCGTCTCGTGATCAAGGTTGCCAGTCGGCTCATCCGCCAGCAGCAGCATTGGACGGTGTACCAGGGCACGCGCAATCGCCACCCGCTGCAACTCCCCGCCGGAAAGCTCGCGCGGCAGACTGTCCTCGCGCCCCTCAAGCCCAACCGCGGCGAGCATCTCGGCAACGCGCGCCGACGCCCCTTTTCGCTCGAGGCCGTTCAACAGCAGCGGCAGCGCCACGTTCTGCGCCGCGCTCAAATTCGGCAGCACGTGGAAGGCCTGGAACACGAACCCCAGCTTGCGACGCCTGAGCAAGGTTGCGGCATCGTCGTCCAGCTTGCCCAGATCCTGTCCGTCGAACTGGATGCGGCCACTGTCGGGCCGATCCAGACCGGCGATCAGGTGGAGCAGCGTTGACTTGCCCACGCCCGATTCGCCCATGACGGCGACAAATTCGCCGGCGTCCAGCGCAAGACTGACTCCGTGGAGAACCGTGCGCGGTCGGGCGCCGTTGTATGTCTTGGAGACATCTGTAAGGGTCAGCACAATGTCGTCAGCCTCGCGTGGCGCGTCTCTCCGTCAAAGCTGTGACGGGAAAGCGGACACAAGCCATTCTGCCACCGTTGAAGTGCATGGACTTGTCGAAGAAGGCCGCTAGAAGTCGGACGATTCGCACTGGGAACGGTGCAGCCACTTTGCCATTTCCTGGCGCTGGTTCGCTTCGCCGCCGATCGGGGGGACTACCGTGCTTCAGGTCACCGCCGGAACCACAGCATCGAGAGCCCGCATGCCACCCCCAGCAGCAGGACCGCTGCTGCCGAGAACAATGCACTGATCTCGGTTTCCTTGCGCTCGAGCGCGAAGCGGGCGCTGAGCTGGCGATACACCTGGCTCAGGTCCGCAGCCGAGCCTGCCTGGAAGTACTCGCCGTTCGTTATCGCCGCTACCGCCCGCAAGGCGGGTTCATCGAGCTGCATGTAGTAAGACAGGCCCGACTCTGCCGCGGCTCCGCCCTGCGGCGTACCGAAGCCCACCGTATAGACGCGCACGCCGCGCTGGGCGGCCATGCGCGCGGCGTCCAGCGGGTCCGGGCCGGTGGTGCGGCGGCCATCGCTGAGCAGGATCACCGCACCGTGCCGATACGAGCCGGGCTGCGCCGCCGGCCGTTCCTGTTCGCGCTTGCGGACGGCATCCGCCGCGGCGGCCTCTGTCAGCGATCTGCCGCCGGGCCCGGGTGCGAGCGACTCGCCGCTGAAAAGGATGGCTTCCAGGTCGATGCCATCGTCGGGGAACAACACTGCCAGCGCCTGGATCAGCCCGCTGCCGGTCGCCGTGCCGAGCTGGAGCTGGAAGCGATCGATTGCGTCGAGCATGTCCTGCCGGTTGTCGGTGGGGGGCAGCACCACGGTCGCGGTGGCGGCAAAAGAGACCATGCCCAGGCGCACGCTGGCCGGCAGCCCGACGATGAGATCCCGGGCAGCCTGCTTGGATGCGCCGATGCGGGTGGGTGCAACGTCGGTCGCCGCCATGCTGCGGGAGGTGTCCATGGCCAGCACCAGGGTGATGGTGTCGGACGGCAGCGTGATCGTCGCAGTAGGACGGGCGCAAGCCAGCAGGGCCGCGCCCAGCGCGAGCAGGAAGAGCAGCGGCGGAATGTGACGCCGCAGCCGTTGGCGAGGGCCCAGGGCGGCGCGCGGCAGCGCAAGGCTGGCGTATAACAGCGCGATTTTCTTGCGCCGCGCAATCAGGTACAGGTAAGCGGCTGCCAGCAGGGGCAGCGCGAGCAACAGCCAGAGCATTTGCGGCCAGAGAAACTGCATGCACCTGCTCCTTGGCGCGTGGGTAAGACGATGGTACTGTATTTTTCACGGCGGGACGGGACCTCGGGGGCGGAATGAGACGGGTAACGATCTACGGATGGGTCTCGGCAGCGGTGGCGCTGGTGCTCGCGGCAGTCGTGGGCTCTGCCTGGCTGTTGCAGCCGACGCCGCGCGTCCTCAAGCAAGCCGACATCGACTCCGCCGTGCTGCACACGCTGGAAACCAAGCGTCTGCCTTCGCGCACAGCCAGGGCGGCAGAGGCGGTTCGCGAGTCGGTGGTGGAAGTTCGCAGCTATGCGCCAGCCGAAAAGGCTGCGGACAAGCCGAAGAAAGCGGCATCCGCCCCCCACGCCAAGCGTGATTCCCCTGCCACACGCCGCAAAGCACCTCCCGAATCGCCCCCGCTATCCCCGCCGCCCTCGGGCGATGAACTCGCCAAAGGCGACCCACCTGGCGGCAAAGGCGAGTCCGGCGGCAAGCGCACAGCCCGCCACATCGGTTCGGGGGTGGTCGTGACCGAAAGCGGCATCATTCTCACCAGTTACCACGTCGTCGCCGACGCCCTGCGCCTGGAGGTCAGGTTCCACGACGGCCACACGGCCGAGGCCTCGGTGGTGCAGGCGTTCCCGGAGAAAGACCTAGCCGTGATCCGGCCCAGTTCCATCCCCGACGACCTGCCGCCGGCGACGCTCGGTTCCAGCCGGAACCTCGCGCCCGGCACTGAAGTCGTCGCGGTCGGCTTTCCGTTCGGCATCGGCCCGTCGGTGTCTGCCGGCGTGGTGTCGGGGCTCGACCGCAGGTTCGTCTTGCCGGACGGCAAGCGGGACCTGGACAAGCTCATCCAGTTCGACGCCGCCGCCAATCCGGGCAACTCCGGCGGACCGCTGGTGAATCTGGATGGCGAGGTGGTAGGGATCGTCACCGCCATCCTCAACCCCAACCAGAGCGGCACTTTCCTCGGCATCGGCTTTGCTGTCACCATCGAAAGCGCCGGCGCTTCCATCGGATCCTCTCCTTTCTAATCGCGGGGGCCTATGAACGACCAAACCAGGGGCGCAGTGGACAGCGCCGAGTTGATGGAACGCCTGCTGTATGAGGTGAAGCGCGTGGTGGTAGGGCAGGACCACTTCCTCGAACGGGTGCTGGTGGCGATCCTTGCGGGTGGCCACCTGCTGGTGGAAGGCGTGCCGGGCCTGGCCAAGACGCTGACCGTCAAGACGCTGGCCAGGACCATGAGCGGCTCCTTCAAGCGCATCCAGTTCACGCCTGACCTGCTGCCAGCCGACCTGATAGGCACGCGCATGTATAACCAGGGCACGGGCGAGTTCTCCACCGTGCGGGGTCCGGTCTTCGCCAACCTGCTGCTGGCCGACGAGATCAACCGCGCGCCGGCCAAGGTGCAGAGCGCCTTGCTGGAAGTGATGGAGGAGAAGCAGGTCACCATCGCCGGCGAGTCCCATCTGGTGCCCACGCCCTTCCTCGTCATGGCCACGCAGAACCCGATAGAAACGGAAGGCACCTACCCCTTGCCTGAGGCGCAGGTCGACCGTTTCCTGATGAAGGTCCTGGTGGGCTATCCCAGCGAGGAGGAGGAGGCCGTCATCGTCAACCGTGTCACCGGCCCCAGCATCAGCGTGAGCCCCATCGCGACGCCGGAGCGCCTGGCAAGCCTGCAGGACGAATGCGGCAGGATCTATGTGGATCCGAGCCTGCTCCAGTATGCAGTGCGCGTGGTGGCGGCCACCCGCAAGCCGGGAGGCTACGGGCTGGAGGACCTGGATCGATACATAGCGTTCGGTGCCAGCCCCCGCGCCACCATCGGCCTGATAGAAGGCGCGCGCGCCCTGGCGTTCCTGCGCCGCCGCCACTATGCGCTGCCCGAAGACGTGGTCGACCTCGTGCCGGATGTCTTGCGCCACCGCCTGGTGCTCTCGTACGAGGCCATGTCCGACGGCGTGACTGCCGACCAGCTCGTCACCCGCATCCTGCAGGCGCTGCCGGTCCCGGAGCGCCCATTGGAATCCCATGTTCGGGCGCCTGCGCAATAGGCGCCGGAGCGGCCCGGAAGCCGCACCCCGCAGCACACCCGCCGGCACGGCGCTGGCCAGCGTCGACCCAAGGCAGACCGAGGCCTTGCTGCGCCGCCTGGAATGGACCGTGGTGCGCCGCCTCGATGGCCTGCTGCAGGGCGACTACCGCACGCTGTTCCGCGGCTTTGGGCTGGATCTTGCCGACCTGCGCGAATACCGCCCCGGCGACGACGTGCGGCACATCGACTGGAACGTGACGGCGCGGCTGCAGACACCGCACGTGCGTGAGTACCAGGAAGACCGGGAGGTCTCCGTCTGGTTCCTGCTGGACCTGAGCGGATCGGTCGGTTTCGGCTCCGGCAGCGTGAGCAAGCGCGACCTGCTGAGCGACTTCACCACCGTCATGGCGCTGCTGCTGACGCGCTATGGCAACCGGGTCGGCGCCCTGCTCTACGGCGGGGCCACAGACGCGGGCGCGTCGGTGGTGCCGGCGCGCTCGGGGCGCCGGCACCTGCTGCACCTGCTCGACCGCATGCATGCCACACCGGCCGCGTCGCCGGGCGACACCCGCTTGCGCGACCTGCTGGAGCGCGCACGGGCGGTCGCGAAACATCGATCGGTGCTGTTCGTGGTCTCCGACTTCATCAGCGCCCCGGGCTGGCAGGCATCGCTCCAAATGCTGGCCCGGCGCCATGAGGTCGTCGCCGTGCGGCTGGTCGACCCGCTGGAGATGGCCTTGCCCGACCTGGGCCTGGTCGTGCTGCAGGATGCCGAAACCGCAGAGCAGATGTTCGTCGACACGCACGACCCGGCCTTCCGCAAACGCTTCGCCGCCGCCGCCCAGGCGCGCGAGGACGAGTTGCGCCTGGCCTTCACCAAGGCCGGCGTGGCGTGCCTGACGCTGTCGACCTACGCCCGCCTGGACCTGGCCCTGCTGCACTTCACCCGCCGGCGCCGCCATCGTCGAGGGGCCGCTGCGCCAGCAAAGCAGGAGAACGGGCCCAAGGAGGCAGCATGACCGATGCCATAAGCCGGCTACCCGTCTTCAGCTTCCTGTGGCCAGGCATGCTGTGGTTGCTCGCGCTCGTCCTCGTGCTGTCCGCTGGCTACCTATGGCTCGACAGGCGCCGGCGCCACGCCACGCTGCACTCTCCCACCCTGAAATCCGTCGGCGTTGCCATCAGGGGCGGCGCGACCTTGCGCCGCCACGTGCCGCCCATGATGCTCCTGCTGGCCCTGGCCGCGCTGACCCTCGCCATCGCCCGACCCCAGGCAGTGATGCTGCTGCCCTCGCACATCGAGACCGTGGTCGTGGTCATCGATCTGTCCGGCAGCATGCGCGCGCAGGATATCCAGCCCAGCCGCATCCGCGCCGCCCAGCAAGCGGCCAAGGTTCTGCTCGACACACTGCCCGCGGGCGTCAGCGCGGGAGTAGTCGCGATGGCCGGCACCGCCGCCGTGGCACAGGCGCCCAGCCGCAGCAAGGATGCCGCGGCCACGGCGATCGACCGCCTCAAGCCGCAAGGCGGCACCGCGCTGGGCAATGGCCTGCTCATCGCGCTGACGACGCTGCTGCCGCAGACGGCTGGTGACGCCGAGCGCCTCATGAACGGCGACACCACGCCGCTGCAAAAGCCGGACGCATCCCGCAGCGGCGAAGCCGTGACGCCCGGCTCTTATCCCTCCGGGGCGATCGTCCTGTTTTCCGACGGTGAAAGCAACACCGGCCCGGCCGCGACGCAGGCGGCGCAGCTTGCCGCCGCGCACGGCGTGCGCGTTTATACCGTCGGGGTTGGCACGACCGACGGCGTGGTGCTCTCGGTCGATGGCTGGTCGGCGCGCGTCAGGCTGGATGAGAAGGTATTGAAGGAAGTCGCCAATGCAACAGGGGCAGAGTACTTCCCGCTTGGGAATGCCGCGCAACTGAAAAAGGTGTACCGGGCGCTCAATATGCGGCTGGCATTTGGCAAGCGCGAACAGGTGGAAATTACTGCGTTCTTCGCCGCGCTGGGGGCGTTGCTGGCCACGTGTGCGGGGCTGCTGTCGTTGTGGTGGTTCGGGCGCGTGATGTAGGCACGGTGGCTCTGGCGGAGGAAACCCGGGCGTCCCTTTGCCGCAGCTGTGCCCCACACTCGGAGCCACTCAGTCACCGCCCCCTGCCCACAACGAAGTCCCAATAGCTCTTTCGGAGATCGGATCCTCGCACCGAGGATCGGAATCCATGCGCGCATTGTAGCTGGCTCATCAGCGTTTCCGCGGCAGACTTCGTCGTTGCCCCCGATTTTGCGGTCTCCAACAACGGCTATTTGCCGCACCTTCCCCTGTCTGCTGGTTTAGTGTCGCGCCACCGCGTCGGCGTCATCCCGAACTGCGCAGTGAACCAACGGAAAAACGAGCCATAAGCGGAGTATCCGAGCGACTCGGCAATGCGTCCCAGCGAGAGGCTTCCGTTCTCCATGTAGTGGATGACGAGATCGCGCCTTACGCCATTGACCATGTCGGAGAAGACCGCTCCGGCGCTTTCGAGCTGGCGTTGCAGCGTGCGCACGTTTATTCCTGCATGCGCTCGAAACGCTGGACCGCATGGTGCGCAAGGGGGTCTACAAGGGCCCGCTGAACCTGACCTGCATCGGCATCGGTGGCGGCCACCATGGTCCGCATCCGTACAACCTGTTCGACTTCATCCAGCGTGCACCGGATGGCTGCACCGTTACCGCCGAGTCGTTGTTCAAGAACGTACTCCCGTGGAACACGATGGCGTTGGCGATGGGGATGCCGATGCTGCTCGAAGAAGTCGCGCGCTTTGACGCGCATTCTCAAAGCAAGAAGTGAATCTCTTCCATCCAGCACACCATGCCAGTCAGCTTCATGCTCTGACTGGCATTTTGACCCATTCAAGCGCTTTCCATGGCTTTCCTGCTCCAGTCACCCCCTAGCGCCAACAATAGCGCAATGCGCTGGTTGAGATGATCGCCCCTCAGGTGGATCAGATCCATCTCGGCAGCCAGCATTGCCTGCCGAGCCTTCAGGACGCCGCGCGGATCGGAAGCACCAATGCTAACGCGCGCCTCCTCGCGCTGTACCAATAGCTGGCTCTCGTTCACCCGATCCTGCAGTTGCCTGGTGCGATCTGCAAGATTCGATTCGGCACGCAACCCCGCATCGACCTCGCCCAGTGCCTGCAGGGCACTGTTGCCATAGGCGATCATGGCGGCCTTCTGCTCGGCGCTGTAGTAGTCCGCCCTCGCCTTGAGCTCTCCTCCCGTGAACAGCGGCGCGAAGATCGCGCCATTCAGTCCCTTGATCGGAGTGCCGGACTGGTTGAGCAGCAGCACGTCGCTACGGATGCCGGTAATGGCCGCGCTGATTGAAATGCTTGGCAGCCGCGCCGCCTCGGCGGACTGCCTCAGGTCGAAGGCCGCGGCGACGCGGTGTGCCGCGGCAGTCAAGTCCGGGCGGCGATCAAGCAGGTCTGCAGGCAGGCCTGCCTGCGGGGCTATGGGCATGGCGGGCAACTCCAGCTTCGCCACACTATTCCCGACTTCCCCGGCAGGGTAGCGGCCCAGCAGCAGCTCCAGGGCTTGCGCGGCCTGGCTCCTGGCCAGTTCGGCCTTCCGCAGCGAATCCACCTGCGTGCGCAGCGCATTTTTCGCTTCCACCGGTTCAGTACCCGGTGCCGCCCCAATGGCAACCCGCCGCTCGCTGATCTGCACCAGTTGCTCCTGTACCGCCACGGCCTGTCGCTGCCGGTCCTCCAGCTTTGCTGACCGGATCAGCGTGAACCATGCTTTGGCAGTAGCGGCTGCGACGACGCGCTGCGCCCAGAGATATTCGTCCGCGGTAGCGGCATACTGGGATTTTTCGGCACGCGATTGTGCACGGATGCGGCCCCAGAGATCGATCTCCCAGCTCGCACCAATCGAGAGGAACTGGGTTTCCGAATGGCCAGCCCTGCCCTTCACGCCCGCGCTCGGTAACAGGCCGCTGCTTTGCATGGTAACGAGTGCCTGGGCCTGCTCGACGCGCACCGCTGCCAGCCTGAGATCGCCGTTGTGCGCAATCGCTTCCCGGGCCAGCCGCTGCAGCTCAGCATCGTCGAAGCTTGCAAGCCAGTCGTCCGCGGGCTCGCCTGCTGCGGCCTCGTTTGCCCAGGTGCGCTGCCCTTCAAGCGCGGGGACCGCCTGGCCTCGAAGGCTGGCGCTATCCGGCGGCGCCTGCAGGGCGCAGCCAAAGAGCATGGCGAGCGGCAGCGCCAGCAGTACCGGAAGGGTCTTGTTGAGAGATGACGACACAGGCTTGCCTTTAATGGAGCTTGAATACCAGATAGTTCAGCTTGGAACTGACGCGCAGGAAGACCATCCGAACGATATGGAACATCTTCATGTGCGAGGTGTAGATGGCA
The DNA here is from genome assembly GCF_058787075.1 of Cupriavidus sp. FW305-46. NCBI lineage: Bacteria > Pseudomonadati > Pseudomonadota > Betaproteobacteria > Burkholderiales > Burkholderiaceae > Cupriavidus > Cupriavidus sp. FW305-46. The sequence continues at coordinate 23,371 of NZ_JBYSZI010000003.1, read as the reverse complement.
CCCGCGCCGACCGCCCCGACCGGAAGCATCTGGCCCTTCGATTCGTCGCGCAGGTCCAGCTTGACGGCGAACCGGTTCGGTACGGCTTCCGTGGCACCAGTGTTCGGAATCATTCCACCCTGCGCGAACTGGCCTTGTGATTGCGCCCAGACGATCGAATCCACCCTTGCCTTGATGATTTCACCCGGGTGCGTCGGCAGGTAGATCTCGGCGGCATCCCCCGTCTTGACGTTGTATAGCTCGTTCTGCTTGTAGAAGGCGACCACCTCCTGCTCGTCCTCAACGAAGCTGAATGCCGGCGAGAACGGAAACGGGACCAGCATCGTGCCCACGCGCACCTGCAGGTTCACGACCTTGCCGTCGGCGGGCGCCCGGTACTCGGTTTGGCCAAGTTCCCATCGGGCGTTCTCGAGCATGACTTCGGTTTCCGCGCGCTTGGCGCGCGCCGTGGCGATGGCGGCGAATTCCCCCTGGCTTTTGGCAGACAGCTTCTGCCTGGCCTCGTCCTCGACGGCTTGAGCGCTGACCAGTTCGCCTTCCAGTTCGTGCCGCCGCGCCAGGGCATCTTCCCGGTCAAACTTCGATCCGGCACCTGCCGCAAGCAGTGCCTCATGTTCCCTGAGCCGCTGTCGGGCGAGCGACAGCTTGGCTTGTACCGTGGCAACCTTGCCGGCCGCTCCGCGCACGGACTCGCTGAGTTGGCGAGCAACGGCCTGCGCTTCGGCAAGCGCGGCGTCGTCCGCCATCAACCTGCCCTCAAGTTGCCTGACCGAGGCCTGATAGGGCGTCGGGTCGATGCGCAACAGGACATCGCCTTTCTTGTAGTGCCGGTTACCCTCGGCCGGAAGTTCGACAATGCGCCCCCTTGCCTGCGGCACCACCTGGAGCACCTTGCCGACCACCCTGACGTCATGGGACGAAGGTGCCACCACGTTCAGCGTCAGGACCAGCAGCGTCAGGGCAACCACCGGAATCGTGACCACGATGACCATGGACGTCGTGTTCCATGGCAGCCATTTGAACTTGAAAAAGATCAGCCAGACGGCCAGCGCGTAGATAGCAAGCAGCAGCGCATCCATTCAGCTCTGCTCCCCTGCGCCCGACGTAGCGCCGCGTGCCGGCGCCCGCAGGGACGCGACGTTCCCGGGCCGGCCGATGGGGGCATGTGCCGCGCCTCGCGCCGCTTCGTCTTCCGGCAGCTTGTCGGTGCCATAGGCCGCCCGGTAGAACACCGGCTTGGTGTGTGCCCAGAGCCAGGCCATCGGCCACAGCAGTCCGCCGAAGAAGAGCGAAAGCAGGCATAGCGCATGGATGGCTTCCCTTTGCGGATGCTGTTTCCGGTGGGCGACCTTATCCGGCCAGATATGCAGCATCCAGAACAGGTAGATGGCTGCGAGCGGCACGAATATCATCACCACCCAGGAGATGGCATTGGCGGCGCTCTCGAGGGCCTTTCCGCTGAGGAAGGAGGCGAACGCTGGTTCATGCATTGCCAGCAGGCCAACGCCCGCCAGCAGATATTGACGCAGTTTCATCGGGGAAATAGAGAGATCGGGCACCAGGGCCCGGTGTTTGACTTGCCAGGTACTCGGTTGGATTGAGAACTACAGTGTGCTGGCCGGCGCAGTACCCGCTGATTCGCTGCGGCTGTTCCTGGCGGCGCTATCCGGCATGCGCCCCGCCTGCCGGCCGGATTGTGCATCCGCCGGGCAGTTCCGGCACGGGCTGGCTGAAACCGGCCCGGTTGACCTTTCGCTGTTACCGGCCGGCACATCGTCCGCGTACAGGAGGTTGTACTTGCTCTGGCCGGCATTGCTGGCGGCACGGCAGGCCGCGGATTGCAGGCCGGCGCCAGTACCGGAGCAGGCTTCCGGCTGCGCGGCGGTGTCTCGCTGCGCGTGAGCGGGCAGGTTCTGCGCGTACGATTGCGCGGCGCCGGCAATCAGCAGGGCCATGACAAGGTTGGGCACCCCACGACCGCGCGCGCTGGCGCCCCCTATCGAGACAGCCGAAAGGCAGTGCTTGATCATTCCTGTAGTTTCCTTCGAAGTGGATCAGATACCGTCGACGCAAACCGGCGCGGCCGGTCGCATCTCCGTGGATGTGCACACCTTATTCCGGTGGCGCGGGCGGGGCTATCAAAGAAATTCGAAAGTGAGGGTGCGTCGAAAAGATGCGCGCCAAGGGCCGCCCGGCATTTCGAATTCCTTTGATAGCCACCATGGCGAGGCAGGCTTACTCTGTCCGCCGTCGTATGCCCTCCCAGGTGAAGATCAGGTTCACCTGAACTGACTATCCAATGAATGCTGTTTCCGCGATTTCCACACGTCTCATAGCCATTGCCACGGCAAGCGCCATCTCAGGATGCGCGATCCCTACCTCTGAGACCTGGCATCCGTTCCAGGAGCCCTGGCCGTGGACGAAAATCGTCACTGTCAACCAGACCGATCATGACGTGCTGGCACTACGCGCCGGCCCTTGCGAGACCGGACCCGCGTCGCGGCGCTCGCTGTCGGCACCCTCCTTCTGCTTCCTTGGCACCAAGCCGGAGGGGCCCATCGCGATAACCTGGAGCGATGCCATAGCCGGCACGGAATTCCATGCCGCATCCGAACAGGGCGAACTGCTTGCCTCGACGGCACCCCCACGCCTTTGGCGGGAAACGCCTCATGCGGGCAACGCCATCGGCAACTTCCTCTGCGTGGTCCTACGCAATGATGCGCGGGTAGATGTTGCCGTTACCGCCAGCGCAGAAGCCTGCGCCGTTCTTTAGGACGCCTCTGGCATGTTGCTCGGCGCGGTAGACCGGCTGCCGCCAGCCCGGTCTACCTCCGCGGTGCCGCCGTGCACACGGCAAGAGCAAAACTTCTACGATTGCTCATGAACTCTCCTGAGGAGGTGCCAGGCCGGGGCATGGCGCCATCTTTCCCCGGTGGCGGGGATTCGCGCCTCGGTGCGGCGGCAATCAGCGCCAGCCAATGCGCCCGGCCGGGGCACAGAGAAAAATACCCCCCGTACAGGCGGGCGAACCAAGGGCCTCGCAAGGGGGCAGTACCCAAGACGAGTGAGTGGTGCCTTAAGCAGGCATCCAGCCTTCCCCTCAATGCTGACCGCGCCCAGGTGCATTCACAATCATAGAAGTCAGAAAGCCAGCGGACGGGAACCGCAGGCGACCCCGTTCTCACCACGCCCGCGCTCGCATACGCTCATCAGGCCTTGAACGATGAAGGCGGACTGCAGTTCGATCTCGTCGTCCCAGCGCTTGGCTTCAGCCACGTGGCCGTGCAGGTCAGCGCAGAGTTCGGACAGTCCTGAGCGCCCCACGACCCCGAGCGTCCCCGCGATACGATGCAGCAGCCGTTCCATGTGGCGGATGTCTCGCGCTGCCCGGACCGCCTCGAATTCGTTCAGGTCCACCATGGTCTGCGCCAGGAACGCTTCGGCGTATTCTCCGGCGACCGACGGCAGCTCAGGGAGATCGTCATCGGTTAGCAGCACTGGCGCCGCCCCATCATCCGTGTGTGGCGGGTCGGCCTTGGCGGCAACAGCATCGAGCACCGAAGCCAGCGTCGCCAGCGACACCGGTTTCGTGAGATAGCCGGTAAATCCGCTTGCCAGCCCCTCGGTAACGTCCTTCGGTCTCGCGCTTGCGCTTACGGCATAGACGGGTATCTCCGGCCTGCACCGCCTGATTTCACGAAGCAGGTCGAATCCATTCATTACGGGCATGTCCACATCCGTCAGCACTGCATGCACGCCCTGCTGCGACAACACTGCCAAGGCCTCGTTGCCGTTGCCTGCTTCGATAACGCTCGCACCTAACAGGTGAAGCTGGTCGTGCAGCAGTTTCCTGTTCAGCAGATTGTCTTCCGCGACCAACACGGAAAGGCCCGCGAACAGCGCTGCAGACTGATCGTGTATGGCAGCCACGACACGGTCTTCGTCGACATGCCTGGTCTCCGGAGCATTATTGAGGACCGCCTGTGCAGCGGCATGGATACCGGCCAGGCTGTAGGCAGACACCTCCCGGCTGCCATCCGGCCGTATGGTCGGGACGAGCGGGCCCAGTTGCTTGAGCCACACGATAGTGGCGGGGTTCCGCCACCACGCTATGACTTGGGCCGGATCCAAGGACTCGGTCACGAGCAGGCAGTCGAACCTGTCCCCGTCAATGGGCTCGTCGATGCTGGACCGAAAAAATGGCTGGCATGATCCCCAGTCGAAATGGTTCAGCATTCCTTCGAGGCACTCTGGCTCACGGGACAGGACCAGCGCGCGGCGCGGCGCCAGGCGCCATTGCGCCGGGGTCTGATGCCCGCCTGGCGGGCTGAGCGGCAGGCGAACCGTAACGCGCGTGCCAACGCCTAGTACGCTGTCCAGCGTGATACGTCCGTTCATCCGCTCCACCAGCCGCATGCAGATTGACAGTCCAAGCCCGGTCCCGCCGGCCTGCGCGAGACGATTGTTGCCGATCTGGGAGAATGGCTGGAACAGCCGTTCCTTGTACGCCTCCGGTATGCCAACGCCGGTATCGGTGATGACGATTTCAAGGTTTGCATCCACCCATTGCGCGCGCAGGACAATCTTCCCCGCCTCGGTGAATTTGAACGCGTTGCCAAGCAGGTTGTTGATGATCTGGGTCAGGCGCACCGGGTCAAGATTGAGCCGCGCCGGAATCTCCTTGCCATATACCGCGAAGAAGCTCAGCCCACGCCGCGCCGCCAGCGGCGCGTGCGAGATTGCAATGCGACCCAGGAGTTCCGTGACGACGACGGGCTCCTCCGCCAGACGCATCGCTCCCACGTCGAGCTTCGAAAAATCGAGCACGTCATTGACGATCTGCAGCAACCCTTCGGCCGACACCTGCATGGCGCTTACCCGCGCCCGCTGCTCCGGCTCCAGCCTACCGAGGGCCACGAGCTCCATGTTTCCCAGCAGCGAGGAAAGCGGCGTCCGTATCTCGTGGCTCATCGACGCAAAGAACGCCACCTTGGCCTTGGCCGCAGCCTCGCTGGCGAGTCTCGCTTCGTGCAACAGCTGCTGTGCGCGTGCCGCTTCGGCATATGTGCCGGTCAGGAAGCGATAGTTCCAGTATCGATACATCGCGAACAGCAAGGCGAGAAGCGCGGCCGTAAACAGGCCGGTTACAAGCAGTTCCTGCCGCATTTCCCGGAACTGCTGCCCTAGCGGCAGTGCGAAGACCAGGTGGCCGAAATCCGCAATGAGCAGCGGGCGCCGCAGGGCCCATCCATAGTCCTGGACCCAGTGAAACAGCCCCTCCGGAAGTCCCTCCAGCCTGGCGTCCAGGCGCCGTGCGTTGGCCCGTGCACCTGAAGCAACCAGTGGCGTGCCCAGGCGATCGACGACAATTGGCTCCGGGATCGACAAGTTCGGCCAGGCTGGCCGAAGCAAGTCTTGCAGCGGGATCCGCGTCAACACGATGGCGTAAAGTGCGTCGCCTTTCGCGACCAGCGATGCGCCAACCATCTCCGGACTCCCTCCGGCCGCATTCGCCGGGATGCCCAGCCATACGACACGCTTCTCCCGCGCTGCCTGCAAGAGATCCATGTCGCGGCTCTGGAACCGTTCAAGGATCATCGTGGTGATGCTTGACGACGACAGCGGCGGAAGGGCCGCAGCCACGCCGGATCCCGATGCGTCGGGCGCTTCATACCGATACGTCGCCCCGTTCGCAATCGAGATCATCTCGATCGAAGGCTTCTGGCTTGCGGCAGTCAGCGTCCGGACAGCCTGGTCGCAACTCTGCTCCAACACCGGATCGGGAGGCGCAGACGGAGACACCTGTGTGCATAGACTGCCGGCATGCCCGCGCTGCGCCACGGGGACTTTGCCATTGCTGCGCAACTCAAGGATCAGGTTCGTCGCCGTCAGGGTGCTGCGGCGTTCGAGCACCGCATCGACGACGCCTTGCTCATACAGGCGCGCGACCTGCTCCTGGGCGCGCAGGGATTCATTCAGGCGGGCAAGCATTGCTGCCGAAGCGATCGCGATGGCGACCAGCCCCAGCAGCAGGACCACCATCGAGAACACACGGCGCTCCCGCTGCAGATTCCGCTCAACCGAGTGGTCGGCGTGTAGTGGCGATTGCTGCGAGCGCTCGCGCTCTTCCTGCATCAGGTAAGACCGTTGTCGCGTGCGTACGTGACAAGGTCCGCATTAGTGGTGATATTCAGCTTGCGCATTGCCGAGCGCTTCTGCGTCGCAATGGTAGCGAGCGATCGATGGAGATATCCCGCGATTTCCGTGAGCGTGCTGCCAGTCGCGAACATCCGCACAACTTCGATCTCCCGCGGGGACAGCGGGCTTGCCGTGCCGTTGACCAACGCCCCCGCACTTGACATCCTGGCCGCTATGCCCGGCGACAGGCGCTGGCCAGTACTTGTTATTGCATCGATACAGATTTGCCTCAGGATGCCCGGCTCCTCGTTCTTACCGACGATGGCCGCAACGCCCATCTCCTTGATGCGCGTGAGCAGTCCGCCATTGGTCAACATCGTGAAAACCACGATCGGTGTATGTGGACGCGACTGCCTGAGCCGGTGGATCAGCCGAAGACCGTCATCATTGACCTGGGAGCGCTCCATCGTGAAATCGGTGACGATAAGGTCAGGTTGTTGCGTTTGTAGCGCCGCAAAGAGCTCTTTTCCTGACGAGCATATTGCGCAAATCCCGACATTCGGGATCTCGCTCAAGGTGGCCTTGACTGCAAGTTGAATTACCGGATGATCGTCTGCGATGACGACGGAGATGACAGGTGGCGGCATGCGCGTTAACTCAGACCGGCAGCACGCTTGTATGGATCGGGGCGACGTGCCCAACCGGCGGAACTGGCTGCATAGGGCACCGGATTCTACCAAGGGGCACCCACCTTAATTTGACAAAACGGGACATATATTTGGCTGATCGTCCCACGCGGAGTAATCGTACTGCGCCCCAGTCAAAGCTCTTCCAGACGCGATTCCTGTCTAACCGTGCACGCGAGAAGCTAGCGTAAAGGGCACGCGTTCATATAGATCACCTCAAACGGAAGACATCGCAGCAAGACGCTTGCACCTATTCTCGCTGCCTTAAAGCGCAAGCGTCACCACGCGCAGCGTGGCATCGTCTGGACACGCTAAATCGGCAAATCCAAAACGTTTAGTCAGTCGCCGCATGGCGGTATTCGACGACAAAACATACCCTTCCATGCATCGATAGCCGCGGCTCCGAGCGATGTCGATCAGTGTGCCCAGCAGTCGGCTGGCCAGGCCGAGCCGATGCCAGTCATCGGCGACAGTCACCGCAAACTCGCAGGTATCGCTGCCCGGCGCGGCGGCGTAGCGTGCGCCACCCACAATAGACGACCCCTTATTTTCCGTGGCAAGCGCTACCAGCGCAAACTCGCGCTCGGCCGACGGATGCGTCGCTTGCTCGAGCATCGCTTCCGGCAGCTGTTGCATGGCGGCCATGAATCTGGCGTAACGCGCATCGGCAGAAAGCCTGTTAAATGCCGCTAACAGGCCGACCTTGTCGTCTTCGGTAATCTCCCGCACCAGCACTTCCCGTCCATCGCACAGGGGCACGGTGAACGGGACGAAGTTTGTCGCGTCAGACTTGGCTTGCATGGCAACGGTGTCGTAAGGAATGAGAGCGAGTTCGTTGAATCGCCCCCGCAGCATTTGATAGTAGCTGATCCGGCGCAGTTTTCCGATATCGAACATAGGCGATTACGCACGACATCGCCGCCATCGAGCTGTATTGTCGCGCCAGTCCGACCGGAATCAATTTGCCCCCGGTCTCCGCTACGAGCGTCTAGAATGCTGGGTGAGCCAAGACTCACAGAAGCTCGAATGGAAGTCGTTTCCGTGCCAAAGGTCCAAACACACATAATGAACTGAGGAGAGCGACATGACCGTGCGCAAATTGCCAGCAGTTGGTTTCGCAGTCCTGATGGGACTGATTTCTATAGGCGCGACCGCCCAGCCGGCACCAGGATCCCAACAGGGAGCGGCGCCAGCCGAGGTGCCGAAAGCTCCCCCGACTACGGCCCAGGCCAAGGCTCTGATTGCCGAGCGATTCAAGGCTGCCGATTCCAATCATGACGGCAAGCTGACTCGTGACGAAGCTCAGGCGGGAATGCCAAAGGTCTACGAAAGTTTCGACAAGATCGACGTAAAAAAACAGGGTCACGTCACCGAGCGCCAGATCGGTTCCTATTGGATGAAGAAGACCAAGGATCAGATGCAGAAGGAAGATCCGATCTGGAACTGAAGGAACTGCAGCAATTCCTTGTACTGCTCATGGGATGATGAAGCGGGAGAAATAGAGTCGTACCTCTTGCCCCTTGGGAGCCTTGAGAGAGAGGCTGTCAGTCGAGGCTCCCAAACCTCGATGCCATCGCAAGGCATCATGCATCCCCTCTTGAACCGGCTGGATGAGCCTTGTGCCGTCAACCCACTTTAGTTTCCTCGTGGAAGCTTGGCTGGCTGATACGTTCACGCATAGTGGCCACCCGATGCCCAACGACTGAATGCCGGCTAGACTCCGAGCGCCACCCTTTTCCTCCCGCGCTGTCAACGAGCGCTGCGTTTCACGCCATGATATTGACGCCGCCGTCCACATACAGCGTTTCGCCCGACAGCCGCCGGGCGTAAGGCGTGGCCAGGAAGGCGCAGGTGTATCCCACATCCATAATATCGACCAGCTCGCCAAGTGGAGCGCGTTCCACAGCGTCAGCAAGCATCAAATCAAAGCTCTTCAGCCCGGACGCAGCGCGAGTCTGCAGCGGCCCGGGCGAGATCGCATGCACGCGAATGCCGCGCGGGCCCAACTCGTACGCCAGGTAGCGTGATACCGCTTCCAGGGCGGCCTTCACCGGGCCCATGACGTTGTAGTTCGGCACCACCTTGTTGGCGCCGTGATAGCTCATGGTGAACATCGTGCCACCATCGCCCATCAGGGGCGCTGCCAGCCGGGCCATGCGCACGAAGGAGTGGCAGGACACATCCATGGCCTTGGCAAAGCCTTCGGCCGAACAATTGAGCAGGCCGCCCTGCAGATCGTCTTTCGGCGCCCAGGCCACCGAATGCACCAGGATATCGAGCTTTCCCCACTGCTCCCCGATCCGCGCAAACAACTCGTCCATTTCCTCCTGGCTCGTGACATCCAGGGGGAGGAAGATGGAAGCGTCAAGCTCCTGCGCCACCGGCTCGACAAACTGGCGCGCCTTTTCGCTGGCATAGGTAATCGCCACCTCGGCACCCAGTTCGCGGAAGGCCTTGGCGCACCCGTAAGCAATGGAGTGCTCGTTCGCAATCCCGCAGACGAGTGCGCGGGCGTTGGCGAGGATAGGCAGTTGTTGCGCTGCGGTCATGTCACTCTCTCCTGGATTCATTGTTGCCAGCGAGCCGTCGCTGCCATGCCGCTGGCTTGGTCGGCTGTAGCGGTGGTCATCGAGCGGGTGCCGCCAGGACCTCCCTGGTATGCCTGGCAATCATCAGTTCCTCGTTGGTCGGGATGACCCAGACCGGGACCTGGCCCGAGGCTAAGCTGATGCGTGGTCCGTCGCTGGCGTTCGCCGCGGGATCGACACTCACCCCCAGCCATGCCGCCAGCCGGCATACGCGCTCGCGGATCGGCGCGGCATGCTCGCCGATGCCAGCGGTGAAGACCAGCGCGTCCAGCCCCTGTGCGGCGGCGGCCAGCGAACCAAGCTCCCGGGCGACGCGGTACGTGTACAGTTCGACGGCAAAACGGGCCTGCTCATCGTCGCTGGCGAGCAGCGCGCGCATGTCGCTCGACAGGCCGGAGACGCCAAGCAGACCGGACTTTCGATAGATCAGGTCCTCGATGGCGCGGGCATCCATGCCGAGTTCGCTGATCAGGTAGAGGATGACGCCCGGATCGAGGCTGCCGCAGCGAGTTCCCATCGGCAGGCCATCCACCGCAGTGAAGCCCATCGTGCTGGCCACGCTGCGCCCCGCCACCAGCGCACACATGCTGCTGCCGTTGCCGAGGTGGGCCACGATCGTGCGGCCCGCCGCCGCACCCGCATCAACGCTCGGGAGGACATTGGCGATGTACTCATAGGACAGTCCGTGGAAGCCGTAGCGCCTGACGCCGCGCGCGCTGATCTCCGCGGGCAATGCGAATGCCTGTGCCACTTCCGGCTGCGCCCGGTGGAAGGCGGTGTCGAAGCAGACTACTTGGGGCAGTTCCGGGCGCCTCTCGGCAAGGATGCGGATCGGTTTGAGATTGTGTGGCTGGTGCAGGGGTGCGAGCGGGCATAGCGAGTCCAACTCTGCCAGTAGCGCGTCGGTCACCCTTTCCGGCTGGGTGAAGCGTACCCCGCCGTGCACCACCCGGTGCCCGACCGCGCTCAGCGTATGCCCTTCCCCATGGCCGCGCAGGAAGTCCGCCAGGAAGGCAATAGCCCCCTCGTGCCCGAGCGTGGTACCGGCATCCCACCGCCTGGTCTCGACCTCAGCGCCCACGGCGTCGGTGGCGTGGAATGCCGGTGCCGCGTAGAGACCTTCGATGCTCCCGCGCAGCACCAGCCTCAGTGCATCGTCATGGGTATTGTAGGCACAGTACTTGATGCTCGACGAACCCGCATTCAGGACCAGGATCAGTTCGGCCATGGCATCACCCCGCCACCTGGCCGGACTCGCGGCGTGCCTTGGCCACCAGCGCGGCCACCGCGCACGACGCCAGCCGGGTCATGACCGGGTCGGCACGGCTGGTCAGGATGATGGGCACGCGCGCGCCCAGCACGATGCCTGCGGCGTCGGCGCCGGCCAGGAAGGTCAGGCTCTTGGCAAGCATGTTGCCGGCGTCCAGGTCAGGCACCAGCAGGACATTGGCGCGCCCGGCCACCGGTGAGTCTATCTTCTTGATCCGCGCCGCGTCCAGGTTGATCGCGTTGTCCAGCGCAAGCGGTCCGTCGACGATCGCGCCGGTGATCTGGTGGCGGTCGACCATCTTGCACAGCGCGGCGGCATCCAGTGTGGACGGAACCATCGGGTTGACGGTCTCCATCGCCGACAGGATCGCCACGCGTACCTCCTTGACCTGCAAGGCATGGGCCAGGTCGATCGCGTTCTGCAGGATGCCGGCCTTCTCGGCAAGCGTCGGGGCAATATTGACGGCGGCGTCGGTGATGATCAGAGCGTCCTCGTGGCCGGGCACATCCATCACGAAGCAGTGGCTGATGCGCCGGCCGGTGCGCAAGCCGCTGTTACCCGCGACCACGGCTCCCATCAGCTCATCGGTGTGCAGACTGCCCTTCATGAGAGCCTCGGCCTTGCTTTCGCGCACCAGTTGCACGGCGGCAGCCGCTGCCGCATGGCTGTGCTCGGCATCGACAATCGGGTACTCGCGGATGTCAATGCCGGCCGCGCGCGCGGCGTCCTCGATGCGGGAACGCGGCCCAACCAGGATCGGCGCGATCAGGCCCAGCCGGGCGGCCTCTGCGGCGCCTTCCAGCGAAGACTGGTCGCACGGATGCGCCACCGCGGTCGGTGTAGGCGGCATGGCCTTGCAGTAATCAATCAGGCGCTGGTACTTCTCATGCTTGGCGTTCACGGGCCACTCCTGCGTCAGGGTCGTCGGTGTCGGTCGGCTGCGAGGCGGTGTGCCAGCCGCGGCGCGCTAGGACGCGCGGGTGAGCGGCGCGGCCGCGCCGCGGACGCGTTCCGGCTTGGCGCCGAGCGCCGTGCGGATCCGCTCCAGCATTGCCGTCTGCTCGACAGTGGGCGTGGCGCCAAGCAGGCGCTCATCGACACGCAGCTTCTCCGCCAGCGCCTGCAGCCGCTGGCGGTCGGCCTGATACCTGAGCAAGGCCGGCAGCGTCGCGAGGGCCTGTACGGGCGCGTACCGCGTGATCAGCTCCTGCCTGCCGCGGATCTCGCGCCAGGCGTCCGGCTCAAGTTCCGGCAGCAGATCGGCGTAGTCCGTGACCAGCTCCTTGCGCAGCTCCAGCCTGGACAGCGGCAGGGGCTCACCCCTGCGGCTCAGCAGGCAGGCCAGCCGGGCAATGGCCTCGGCGTATCCGCCTTGCCCGACCGCGGCCAGCGCCGCTTTGACTTCCGGCAGGTCATGCGGGTCGGTCGCCGCCGGGGCACCCGCGCGGGCGGAAGGCTCGCTCCTTGGCTGGAACGGGAACAGGTTGGCGTACACGTTGAAAAAGGTGTATTCGGTCATCGCATCGCGCACGGCCCGGTATGCGTCCAAACCGGCGCTGAGCATTTCCGCGCCCACCTGCTCTTGCTGCCGCAGCGGATGATCCGGTTCCAACGTTTGCCGGCTGGCCCGGACCGCGTCGGCGGCGGGCTTCAACCATGCCATCCACGGATTCAGGTCCGAGAACAGCCAGTTCTGCATGCGTAGCGGATGGAATTCGCGCAGCACCCGCGCTGTCATCTCATTGGACACCGCCTGGACGTAAGGCTGCGCAAACAGCTCGTAGGCGCGCTGCGTGAAGTCCGACAGGTTGGCGACCGTCTCGAACGGCTTCTCGTCGGCGCGCTCAAAGCGGTTAAGCCTGCTGGCGATTTCCTCGAGCGAGTGCTCCTCGAACTGGACCTCATAGTCCACGCCATCGCTACCCTTGCGCTCATGGATGACCATGCCGTAGAGCCCAGGCGGCAGCAGTTCGATGCTCTTGAGCACCGAGACGATCTGTGCGTGCTCCTTCTGCGCGACCTTGCCGGAGACGAAGATGCCCAGATGGCCGACGCTCCGGTGCATCATGCCGACAATCACCTGGCCGCGAGCCTTGATCTCCTCGGTACTGCCGTAGATGTCCACCACCCAGTTGAATGCCTGCTGCGGCGGCGTGATGTTGTCGCCCATCGAGGCAAACAACACGATGGGCGAGCGGATCTCGCGCAGATCGAACGCCTTGCCGCCGGCGTTCTTGACTTCACCGCCCCAGAGCTTGTTGCCGACGAACAGGTTGCGCGTGATCCATTCGATCTCCTCGCGGTTCATCAGGTAGTAGCCGCCCCACCAGCGTTCGAACTCAAGAAAGCGCGGCGGCTCGGTATCGGCCTTCTTGTACAGGTTGTAGTACTTGTCCCAGAGACTGTTAGCCGGATTCAGGTTTTCGAAATTTTGTACCAGCCAGGCGCCGTCAAACTTGCCGTTGCCGAGATCCGCCGTATACGACGCCAACCACGTGCCGCCCAGGAGCCCGCCGGAATAGCGCATCGGGTTGTCGCCTTCGCCCTCGCTCCAGGCACCGCTCCAATACGACATCGGCGCGCCGTTGATCACGATCGGCCCGGTGTCGTCCGGGTCCGAGGCGCCGAGCATCATCGCAGCCCAGCCGCCTTGGCAATTGCCGATGATGGCTGGCTTGGCGCTGTGTGGATGCAGTTCACGCACTCTCTTGATGAACTGTTGCTCGGCCTCGCACACGTCCAGCAGGGTCTGTCCCGGCTCGGGATCGCGGAAGAAGATGACAAAATACACAGGATGGCCGGCACGCATTGCCACGCCGACCTGCGAGTCGTCCTTGAAGCCGCCGATGCCCGGGCCATGGCCGGCACGCGGATCGATGATGACGTAAGGGCGGCGGCTATCATCGATCGTCACGCCATCGGGCGGGATAATCTTCAACAGCGCGTAGTTGACGGGCCGTTCGAACTGGCGGGCATCCAGAACGGTCTCGTAGCCAAAATGCAGGACCGGCTTGAGCCCCTGCATGGTGTTTTCGACAAAGTTGTTGCCCCGTTGCCTGAGCGTGTCCCAGAACAGGATGGCACGCTGCATGCTGTCGATGGCATAGGCATAGCTGCTCATCGGATCCATGCCGGCCATCGGGTTGATCGGGCCTACGCCCGGCTCCCCAACGGCTTGCTGCACGCGGCCACTAAAGGCCTCCTGCGCATTCTTCAGGCGCTTTTGCAGCACCATGCCGGTCTTGAGGCCAACTTCACGCGCGTGCACCAGTTGCTTTGCTGCATCCATGCCGTTCTCCGCTGCGAATTTTGTGACACGGTTGGCCAGGCGTGGTAACCCAGCCCCCGATGTGCGTCGTGCTTCGAACTATAGTGTCGACCGTGGTCGCAATAGAACTTAATCTTTTCGGACGATGAGATAAGAAGGATTTCTTTCCAGGACGGCAGGACGAATGACCATATCCTATTGGACTCTGCGTGCGCTATGCTGAACTGGCGCGGCGCACACACCGCGGACCCGCTGGAGAACGATCATGCGTTATCGCCTGCCCGCCTGCGTGACTGTCACAGTGGCGGCCCTTGTGCTGGGCGCCTGTGCCACTCTCCGGCCCCTGGAAACCGCAGAGGGCATGCTCGGCGGCCCGCAGCATGCCGTGCGCGATACGTTCGGCGCTCCCACGGAAACCTACCAGCTCGCCGATGGCACCACTCGGTGGATTTATTCGAAACAGCCGCTCGGCTTCGAAGTCTACGCGGCAGACTTTGACGCCAACGGCAAGCTTACGAGCTTTCGGCAGATGCTGACCGAGAAAGAAATCTACGAGGCACGCCCGGGGGTCTGGACCAAGCAGGATATTGCCGAGCGCTTTGGCCGTCCGCGCGAGCCCATCCAGTACTACCCGCTGATGAAGCGCGAGGCCTGGTCTTACCGGCTCTATGCGGGCGCCTACATGCCAGCGCATTTCAGTGCCTACTTTGACGAACGCGGCGTGCTCGACCGGACCATGATCATCGTCGATGCGATCGGCGGCGACACGCGAGACGGCAGCAAGTAGGTCGGAGCCGCACGGTACCGCCGAGTCCGAGTTACAGACGATTGCCGGAGGGCCCAGGCAAGGCTTTCGGGGCAGGGAATTTGCTTATGACAACAATGTCCTTCGCCCGCCCCAACCAAGGGTATACCCTCTCGTCTTTGCCTTTGCCGGCCGCTTTCCGGTTTCCCCCGCATGCCTGCCTTCACCCTGCCCGCCCTGTCCGCCCGACTCCTCCGCGCCCGCCGCTCGCTGGCCGCCGTCGCCCTCGCCGCCATGTCCGCGGCCGCGCTGACGCCGGCACTGGCCAGCACCCAGAGCCCTGTGCTCGACAAGATCCGCGAATCCGGCACCATCGTGCTCGGTTACCGCGAGTCGGCGCTGCCATTCTCGTTTGCCGATGACAAGGGCCAGCCGGCCGGCTATGCGGTCGACCTTTGCCTGCGCGCTGCCGAAGCAGCGCGCCAGCAACTGGGCCTGAAAGACCTGAAGGTGCGCTGGATGCCGCTCACGCCGCAGAACCGCATTCCCGCCGTGGTCAACGGGCTGGTGGACCTGGACTGCGCGCCCAACACCAATTCGCTCGAGCGCCAGAAGCAGGTTGCGTTCAGCGTCTCGCACTATGTGTCGACCGTGCGCATGCTGGTGCGCGCCGACTCGGGCATCCGCTCGTTCGGCGACCTGCGCGGCAAGACCGTGGTCACCAGCGCCGGATCGACCGGCGACCGCCACGTGCGCCGCATGAAGGCCCAGTACGGCTACCACGACGTCTACGCCAAGGACCATGGCGAATCGTTCCTGCTGCTCGAATCCGGCCGTGCCCAGGCCTTCGTCATGGACGACGTGCTGCTGGCCGGCCTGCGCGCCCGCGCCAAGGACCCGTCGCAATACGTGATCGTGGGCCCGGCGCTGTCGGTGGAGCAGAATGCGCTGATGCTGTCCAAGGCCGATCCGGAATGGAAGCGCCTGGTCGACCAGGCGCTGGCCAACACCTTTGCCGGCCCGGAGGTCACGGCGCTGCAGAAGCGCTGGTTCCAGCAGCCCATTGGCAGCCGCGGCATCAACCTGGCGCTGGCGCCGTCCGGCGAGGTGCGCGCGGCCTGGAAGCACCCGTCGGACGCGGTCACGGAGTAAACGGGCAAGCGGTCCCGAACCCCAATTGGGCTGGTGCCGCAATTCAGGGTTTCCATGAGGCCGTGGCGCCGGGGCAAGCCCCAAGTTGACAGCGATGAGCGATGTTGGCGACACTGGGCCGAGCCGTCCCGTGCAAGGGAGAGGCCACATACACGACCGCCCGACGGCGGCATTTCTCAGGAGAAACCATGAACAAGTACGTCGCGACCGCGATCGCACTCTGCCTTGGCGCCGCTTCGCTGGCCGTGCAGGCACAGACCGGCGGCAAGAAGCAGTTCGATCCGTATTCCCAGGGCGCCAAGTCGGGTGAGAAGTTCGACCCGTACAGCCAGGGGGCCAAGGCCGGCGACAAGTTTGACCCGTACAGCCAGGGCGCGAACAAGAGCACCCGCAGCGACCTGACCGACGCTTCCGCGCCGGCCGCCGAGCAAAAGCCGGCCAAGAAGTCCACCAAGAAGAAGAGCAAGAAGAAGGCCGCTTCGGCGCCGGCTGCCAGCTGAGCCGCAAGCGCCTGACGCAAAAAAACCCGCCTTGGCGGGTTTTTTTTGCGTCGTGCCCAGGCGCACAAGCCTATGGCGCTTGCGTGTCGCGCTCCAGCGCGGTGACATCGACGCGTTGCACCTTGTCATCCTGGCGCACTTCAGTGCGCAGCACGAACGCGTCGGCCGGGCAATACCAGTCGGTGACGTGCATCACGGTCGGCTCAACCTGCACCACTTCTTCGCCAACCAGCACCGGCCCCAGCGAGGTGCGCTTCTCGAAGGTAACCGGCAGGCATTCCTTGCGCCCCAGGACGGTATTGATCGTCTGCCGCTTGCCGACGTGGCGCGAGCCGATATGGATCGACGCATGCTGCGCTCGCATGGTGCTGACCACTTCGTCCGATCCCAGCGGATAGACCTTCAGCGAGACACTCGATTCAAAGGTCTCGCCCTCCAGCGTGGCGCCCTCGCGCAGGTCCAGGCCGGCGTAGTTGAACACGCCCATGCCGCGGAAGGCCGCCTCACCGTACATGCGCGCGTAGCGCGCGCGGGCGTTGATGACGGCATGCTGGCTCTCGATGCTGGTCGGGCCGCCGGGCGAACTGCGGTCGATCACCACTTCATGCACCTGGGTGGTAATCACCGGCGGCCCCATCAGCGCCGACAGGGCAGTCTTGGAATTGATCTCCAGTTGGGCGCGGCAGCCGGTCGGGCTGCGCACCACATCGCGCAGGGTCATGCTGACCGACATTGGCATCACGCCGTCGCCTTCCATCTGCACATGCGAGCCGGAGCGAAACCATGGGGCACTGCACAGCACGGCCGCCGCCGCTGCCTGCGCCTGGCTTGCCGCGGCCTGCGCCACCGCCGGGCCGGCGCCCGGCAGCACCACACCCTGTGCGCCGGCATGCTGCGCCAGGGCCATGGCCGCGCCCGCCACCAGGCCTGCCAGCCGGTCTTGCTGCGCCTTTTTCTTCACATGAATCCCCGTCTAGAGTTTCCAGGCGCCCCCGACCCCAGCGCCCGGCCTGCCAGGCGACCGCCTGGACACTGAAATTATCGCGTTTTGTTGCATGTGTAACTCGGATTTTTCGCGCAGATCCTGTGGCAGCCAGTGGCCGACGCGCTGGCGGTGCTATGGATCGGCTCCTGGGCCATCGTTTGCGGCATTCTGCTTATCCGCATGGGCCTGCGCCGTGCCCAGCGCCGGCGGGTAGCGTGCAACAGCCGGCCTGAGCAGCACTTTCCCCCTCCCCCGCGGCAATCCGGCACCCCGCAGGCCGTCTCCGGCACCCGCCGGGGGCGGCCTGCCCACCGTGCTACCATTGCCGGCCTCGCGTGTGCCGAGGCGGCAGTGGCGTGCGAGGCGCTGCCAGCGTGCCAGCCGCAGGCGACTTGCCTCCCTGGTGTCCACCAACAGGCAAGGCCATGCGTTGTGATGGCTTCCCGTCACCGCGCGCCCCACGCAGGACCATCGATCCGTCGCGCTTTTCCAGGAGATCTATGCGTAGTTCATCGACCTCGCGGGCTGCCGCGCTGTCCGTTGGAGCCACCACCGCCAGTGCGGTCGCACTGGCCAGCCTGTTTATCCTGCTGGTCTGGTTCGGCACCCTCGACATGCGTCACCTGCTGCGCTCCGATGAAGGCCGCTACGCCGAGATTGCCCGCGAGATGTTCGCCACCGGCGACTGGGTCACGATCCGCTATCAGGAACTCAAGTATTTCGAGAAGCCGCCCTTCCACCTGTGGGTGACCACGCTGGCCTACACGCTGTTTGGCGTGGGCGACTGGCAGGCGCGGCTGTGCGTGGCCCTGTCCGGCATCCTGGGGCTGGGCGTGTCGATGCTGGCCGCGGCACGCTGGTACGGCCGGCGCGTGGCGATGCTGACGGGGCTGGTGCTGGTTTCCGCGCCGATGTGGAATATTGCCGGCCACTTCAACTCGCTGGACATGACGCTGGCCGGCGCCATGGCGTGCGTGCTGGCCTTCATGCTGCTGGCGCAGCACCCGGATGCCACCCGCGCCGAACGCCGCAACTGGATGCTCGCCTGCTGGGCGGCGATGGGCGTGGCGGTGCTGGTCAAGGGGCTGGTCGGGCTGGCGCTGCCGGGGCTGGTGCTGGTGGTCTACACGCTGGTGACGCGCGACTTCCGCTTGTGGTGCCGCCTGCATCTGCCGGGCGGCATCGTCGCCATGCTGGTGGTGACGGTGCCGTGGTTCTGGCTGGTGTCGGAACGCAATCCGGAGTTCCTGCATTTCTTCTTTATCCACGAGCACTGGCAACGCTATACCTCGAACGTGCACCAGCGCGAAGGCGCGATCTGGTTCTTCGTGCCGCTGCTGCTGGCCGGCTTCCTGCCCTGGCTGGGCCTGGTTCCGCAAATGTGGAAGGCCGTGCGCGAGCGCGCCGGCGTCGCTCGCGGCACCTCGCCGCGGCCATTCCAGCCCGCCCTGCTGGCGGCGCTGTGGGCCGTGGCGATCTTTGTCTTCTTCAGCCTGTCCGGCTCCAAGCTGCCCGGCTATATCGTGCCGATCTTCCCGGCGCTGGCGCTGCTGGCCGGCGTGGCGCTGGACACGTTGACGGAACGCACGTGGCGCTGGCAGGTCAATGCCATGATTGCCCTGGGCGTGGTCGGGCTGCTGGCGTGCCCGTTTGTCGGCATGATGGACAAACCCAGCACGCCCAATGTGGTCTATCGGGAATTCGCAGTGTGGACCGGCATCGCCTTCGCGGTGATGCTGGGCGGCGCACTGCTGGCGCGCCGGCTGCTGCGCACGCGTGGGGTGTTTCCCAGCGTGGTGGCCTATGCGCTGGCGATGTTCATCTGCTCCACGGTGGCGCTGCGCGGTCACGAAGCCATGGGCCGGCCCAGTTCCGGCGCGGACCTGGTGCCCGCCATTAATGCCGTGCTGACGCCGGACATGCCGCTGTACAGTGTGGGCATGCTGGACCACACGCTGCCGTTCTACCTGCGCCGCACCACCATCATGGTGGCGCATCCCGATGAGCTGGAATTCGGTATCGGCCAGGAACCGCAGAAGTGGATCCCGACCATCGATGGCTTTATCGCGCGCTGGCAGGACGGCAAGCGCGCGGTAGCGATCATGTTGCCCTCGACCTACAACGCACTGGCTGCGCGCGGCGTGCCGATGCACAGGATCGCCGGTGACCGCCGCCGTGTGGCGGTCGCCAATTTCGCGCTGCCGGGCAATGGCCCGCAGACGCAAGCCCCAGGACAGTAACCTGCAACTCCTGCTACTCCTGCACTACGCAGTGCCATGACGCTTTCCACTTTCGCTTTCATCCTGACCGGCGTGCTGCTCAATGCGGCTGCGCAACTGTTGCTCAAGGCCGGCGTCAATGCCATCGGCGCGATCACGCTGGACCGCGGCACGCTGCTGGTGACGGCGCTGCGCGTGCTGACCCAATGGCCGGTGCTGGCCGGGCTGACGCTGTACGTGGTCAGCGTGGGGGTTTGGATCGTAGGGCTGTCGCGCGTGGATGTGTCGATCGCCTACCCGATGCTGTCGCTCGGCTATGTGGTCAATGCACTGGCCGCCTGGTGGCTGTTCGGCGAGATGATCGGCCCCTTGCGCGTGGCCGGCATCCTGCTGATACTGGCGGGCGTCTTCCTGATCGCCCGCTCATGACGCGCCTGCGCGCACGCCGCCAGGTCCGACACCGACCGTACTTCTTCGCCCTGCCATGACCGCATCCGCCCCTGAGTTCCTGCCTTTTGTCCGGCCTGACATCGACGCCGCCGCCATTGCCGAAGTCGGCAAGGTGCTGGCCTCGGGCTGGATCACCTCCGGCCCGAAGATGCAGGCCTTCGAGGCCGCGCTGTCAGGCCTGTTCGGCGGACGCCCGGTGCGCACCTTCGCCAATGGCTCGGCCACGATGGAGATCGCGCTGCGCATTGCCGATATCGGGCCGGGCGATGAGGTCATCACCACGCCGGTCACCTGGGTCGCCACCGCCAACGTGGTGCTGGCAGTGGGCGCGCGGCCGGTGTTCGTCGATATCGACCCGCGCACGCGCAATCTCGACCTGGATGCCGTCGAGGCCGCGATCACGCCGCGCACGCGCGCCATCATGCCGGTGTACCTGTCGGGGCTGCCGGTGGACATGGACCGCCTGTACGCCATTGCCAGCAAGCACGGGCTGCGCGTGATCGAGGATGCCGCGCAGGCAATCGACTCGCGCTGGCGCGGCCAGCGCATCGGCGCCTTTGGCGACCTGGTCAGCTTCAGCTTCCAGGCCAACAAGAACATCACCACCATCGAAGGCGGCTGCCTGGTGATGAACACGCCCGAAGAAGCCGTGCGCGCCGAGCGCCTGCGGCTGCAGGGCGTGATCCGCACCGGCATGGACGGCATGGATGTCGAAGAGCCCGGCGGCAAGTTCAACCTGACCGACGTCAACGCCGCGGTCGGGCTGGCGCAGCTGGGCAAGCTCGACACCATCACCGCGCGCCGCGCCGAGCTGGCCGAGACGTATTTCCGCTGTGCCGCCGACAGTGGCCTGGAGGCGCTGGGCATCGAGCTGCCGCAAGCGCTGGATGCACACGATGCCACCACCAACTGGCACATGTTCCAGGTGGTGCTACCGACCGAGCGCCTGCAAGGCGGCCCGGCCCGGGCGCGCCAGCAGGTCATGGAGGCCATGCGCGAGCGCGGCATCGGCACCGGCGTGCACTACCCGCCCATTCATCTTTTTACCTACTACCGCTCGCTCGGCTGGCGCGAAGGCATGCTGCCGCATGCCGAACGCATCGGGCGCGGCATCGTCACGCTGCCGCTGTTCCCCGCGATGCAAGCCACCGATGTGGAGCGGGTCTGTGCAATCCTCAGCGAAACATGCAAACGTCTCTCCAAATGAGCCCGGTCGAAGTCTCGGTCGTCATTCCGGTCTACAACGAAGAAGACGGGCTGCAAGCCCTGTTCGACCGCCTCTATCCGGCGCTGGATGGCCTTGGCGAGTCGTACGAGATCATCTTCATCAACGACGGCAGCGTCGACCGCTCGGCGCAGCTGCTGGCGGCGCAGTTCCACAAGCGCCCGGATGTGACCCGGGTGGTGCTGTTCGCCGGCAATTTCGGCCAGCACATGGCGATCCTGGCGGGCTTCGAGCAGACCCGCGGCAAGATCGTGATCACGCTGGACGCCGACCTGCAGAACCCGCCGGAAGAAATCCCGCGCCTGGTCGAAGCCATGCGCGCCGGCCACGACTATGTGGGCACCATCCGCCGCCAGCGCAACGACACCGCGTTTCGCCGCTATGCCTCGCGCGCGATGAACCGGCTGCGCGAGCGCATCACCAAGATCCGCATGACGGACCAGGGCTGCATGCTGCGCGCCTATGACCGCAACGTGGTCGACACCATCAATGCCTGCCGCGAGGTCAACACCTTCATCCCCGCGCTGGCCTATACCTTCGCCTCGAATCCCGTGGAAATCGAAGTCGGCCACGAGCAGCGCTTTGCGGGCGAATCCAAGTATTCGCTGTACCAGCTGATTCGCCTGAACTTCGACCTCGTGACCGGCTTCTCGATCGTGCCGCTGCAGTGGTTCTCGGCGATCGGCACGATCCTGTCGCTGCTCTCGGGCGTGCTGTTCGTGGTGCTGCTGCTGCGGCGCTTCGTGCTTGGATCGGAAGTACAGGGCGTGTTCACGCTGTTCGCCATGAACTTCTTCCTGATCGGCATCCTGCTGTTCGGCGTGGGCCTGCTGGGCGAATACGTCGGCCGCATCCACCAGGAAGTGCGCGACCGCCCGCGCTACCGCATCAAGGCCGTGCTGGAAGCGGACCAGCGTGTCACGCCGGCGGGCGCGGGCGCGGGCGCGGGCGCGGGCGCGGGCGCGGGCGCGGGCGCGGGCGCGGGCGCGGGCGCGGGCGCGGGCGCGGAGCAATGATGCGCGCCGTCGTCTTCGGCTACCACAATGTCGGCGACCGCTGCCTGCGCGTGCTGCATGCGCGCGGCGTGGAAGTGGCGCTGGTGATCACGCACCGCGACCGCCCCGACGAGAACATCTGGTTCCGCCGCGTGGCCGACACTGCCGCCGAGCTGGGCATCCCCTTCGTCTATGGCGAGGACCCTGCCGATCCCGCGATCGCCCAGGCCGTGCGCGACGCGCACCCGGACGTCATCTTCTCGTTCTACTACCGCGCCATGATCCCCGCGGGCGTGCTGGCGCTGGCCCCCGGCGGCGCCTTCAACATGCACGGCTCGCTGCTGCCCAAGTACCGCGGCCGCGTGCCGGTGAACTGGGCGGTACTGCACGGCGAGACCGAGACCGGCGCCACGCTGCACGCCATGGAAGCCAGGCCTGACGCGGGCTATATCGTCGACCAGACCGCGGTGCCGATCCTGCCGGACGACACTGCCGGCGAAGTCTTCGAGAAAGTCACCGTTGCCGCCGAGCAGACGCTGTGGCGCGCCCTGCCCGCGATGATCGCCGGGCAGACGCCGCAACACCCCAACCGGCTGGCCGAGGGCAGCTACTTCTCCGGGCGCAAGCCGGAAGACGGCCGCATCGACTGGAGCCGCCCGGCCGCCGAGGTCTACAACCTCGTGCGCGCCGTCGCGCCGCCCTATCCCGGCGCCTTTACCGACCTTGCCGGGCACCGCTTCATTGTGGCGCAGGCGCGCCGGCCGCTGCCGGAGCTTGCGCTGGCGCTGCCCGCCGGCACGGCGCCCGGCCTGCATGTGCATGACGGCCAGATCGTCGGCCTGTGCGGCGACGGCGGCCTGGTCATGGTCACCCGATTGCTGGCACAGGATGGCTCGGCACTCACGCCGCAAGCCTTCGCCAAACTTATCCATACCGAATCATCCAACGAGGAAAGCCGATGAAAAAGGTCCTGATTCTTGGCGTCAACGGCTTCATCGGCCATCACCTGACGCGCCGCATCCTGGAAACCACGCCGTGGGAGGTCTACGGCATGGACATGTCGTCCGACCGCCTCGGCGACCTCGTCGACCACCCGCGCATGCACTTCTTCGAGGGTGACATCACCATCAACAAGGAGTGGATCGAGTAC